>CAZXGW010000139.1:0-4551 GCA_964640355.1 uncultured Enterobacteriaceae bacterium | reverse complement strand
GATGTGAAAGACAATGCCGATGAGGCACCCGATGAATATCCGCTGCCCCAGCAGTATCATGCGTGAATGGCTCTTGACGAGCGGCACCGCCAGCAGAACCATGAGGATGATGGTGAAGGGGTTGATGATTTTTGACCACAAGGCCTGCTCGTAGCGTTCGCTGTTCTGGTTGTTCTTTCTCAGGTACCCGATGTAATCGTACAGCCCCCGCAGGGTCAGGTACTGGGGTTTTATGGTAACGAGGTTGATGACATGCGGGTTCAGGAGGGATTCCCATGCGGCCAGTTCCAGCCGCCGGTTCTCGACCCTGTCCGTCCCGATCAGGCTCTGTTCAATGTCTTCCAGCAGCCACTGTTCCCCGACATAACTTGCCCGCTTTGCATGGGTACTGGTGCGCAACCTTTCGTTTTCGTCGAACTCGTAAATATAGATATCCTCAACCCGGTTGCCAAAAAGTATCTTGCGTATGTTGATGAAACTCGTCCCGTCGCGCGACCAGAAACCGTACTTCGTTTTCATCGTGATCTGCTCGGTAAGCGCAATCGACCGCAGGTACTGAGCGGACTGTTCGCTGTAGGGCGCGATAAATTCGCCGATGACGGTGGCGAATATGACGATGAGAATGGCCCCCTTGCAGAGCGACAGGCCCAGTCTCTCCCTCGAAACGCCCGACGTGCGCAAGACCGCAAGTTCGTTATTGCGTGACAGGAGGCCGAGGGCGGCCATGCTCCCTATCACCGCCGCGATCGGTACCAGTTCATAGACGAGGCGCGGCATGATCAGCGCTACGTACTGGACGGCCTGGAGCACGCCGTAATTTCCGCGGCCGGTCTCTTCAAGCTGGTCGATGAGGGACAGAAAGGAAAACAGCGCAAGCAGGACCGCCAGGGCCGCAAATACCGTTTTGCACAGCAGGAGTGCGATATAACGGTCGATGATCTTCATTATTCCGCCGGGAGGATCTGTACAGCCACGCCGCGCCGACGCCCGCGGATCAGGACCGGCAGGAAGTAAAGAAGCAGGAGGACGGATATCATCAGGGCATGAACCCACCACAGGCCGAGGAGATGGGTGATCTCGTCCCTTTTCAGCAGCGTTTTTGATATCCCCAGGAGATTGCTGTAGAGAAAATAAACCAGTATCGCGATCAGCAGCAGGGCATACCGCTGGTCCGACACGGATGGCTGGATCAGCAGGACCGCGAGCAGCGCGAGCAGCAGGCAGGCAAGAACGGAAGACAGGCGCCACTGCAGTTCCGCGCGGTGCATGGGCAGGCGGGACAAAAGCAGGACGGACGTGGGCAGGGCTTCCAGGTTTGTCCCCGCCGCGGCGACGGGATTCTTCGTCTCCATCAGCACGCCATATTTGTCATACTCGGTAATCCGGTAATCCAGCATGCCCGGCGTCCCGACGTACCGCCTGCCGTTCTCAAACACCAGGAACCGCTGATCGGAATTCCCGTCGACGTGGAAACGGGCGCGGTCCGACGTCAGCACTCCGAGTTTCCCCCCCTGCCTGACCTGGAGAAAAACATTCTCCATGGCGAGCCTGTCATCGGAAATCTTCTCCACGAACACCACCCGTTCGCCTTCGCTGAATTCCCTGAACTGCCCGGCTGACAATCCGCTTATTTCCGATTCCTTGCGCGATATGATCTTCAGCTCCTCTATTTTCGCCTCGGCCCACGGCGAGGCAATAAAGGAAATGGCCGCCGCGATCACGCAGAAAACGGCCGCAAACCTGGACACGACCTTGAGATGGTAGAGCCTTCCCAGGCCCGACACCATGAAGATGGTGAGCTCGTTGTCGCGGTTCATTCGCGAATACGTGAGAATGACAGCGATAAACAGCGCGAGCGGCAGCAACTGCGGCTGCATGGCCAGCACTTTCAGCCACAGCATGTTGAAAATGACGCTGCTGGCCAGTTTTCCGGCGGCCGCATCCCCCAGGTAATCAACGAAGCGGTTGCTGGCGAGCACCAGTATCAAAATGGCCGTCAGCCAAAGCAGCCTTTGCAGAATCTCGCGGTGAATATAGTGTTCGATAATCACGTAAATACCAGTCCGCCTCCCGGACGGGAACTTTTGCTTCAATGATAATAAATGAATAAACTTGGCAAAACAGTGGATACCGGGACGCGCGGCCAATGTCGGGCTGCTTGCGGTATCGGTTTCCCGTACCCCGATGATACAACCCCGTGACCAGAATGGAATTCCTGATTAAAAGCGGCAACCCGGAAAAACAGAGGTCCGCCTGCCTCATCGCCGGCATCTTCGAATCCCGCCGCCTGCCCCCCGCCGCGAAGGCCATTGACAATGCCAGCAGGAAGTTCCTCTCCAGCCTCCTGCGCCGCGGAGACATCGAAGGCAAGGTGGGCCAGTCACTGCTGCTGCATAACGTCCCCGGACTGCTCGCGGATCGCCTGCTCCTCGTCGGCTGCGGTCGCGAACGCGAGATGACAGACAACCAGTACCGCGAGATCACCGTTAACAGCATCAAGCAACTCAAAAATACGGGCGCCGTGGAAGCCGTCAGTTACCTCACGGAACTGAACGTCAAGGGTCGCGATTACCACTGGAAGATACGGCAGGCCGTCGAAGCGATACAGGCCGCGCTTTACGAATTCACCGAATACAAGACCAGGAACAAGGGCAGCAAGCGGCGGATCCGGAAACTCACCCTGACGGTGCCCAGCCGCAAGGACCTGGCCGGCGGCGAGAAAGCGGTCGTCAACGGCATGGCCATCGCCCGTGGCGTCAAGCTGGCGCGCGATCTCGCCAACCAGCCTTCCAACGTGTGCACCCCCACGTATCTTGCGGAACAGGCGAGACAGCTCGGCAAGACCTACCGGTCAATCAAGGTGACCGTGCTCGAGGAAGAGGACATGGCCAAGCTCGGCATGAATACCCTCCTTGCGGTTTCCCGCGGCAGCGATGAACCTGCAAAACTGATCATCCTCGAATACCGGGGCGCAAAAAAGGACGGCAAACCCGTCGTTCTCGTCGGCAAGGGGATCACCTTTGACACCGGCGGCATTTCCATCAAACCCGCCCAGGCCATGGATGAAATGAAATTCGACATGTGCGGGGCGGCCAGCGTGCTCGGGACGATATGCGCCGCGGCGGAAATGGGCCTTCCCCTCAACATCACCGGCGTCATCCCCGCCACGGAAAACATGCCCGGCGGCAGCGCCACGAAACCCGGCGACATCGTGAAAAGCATGTCGGGTCAGACCGTTGAGATATTGAACACCGATGCGGAGGGGCGGCTGATCCTGTGTGATGCCCTGACCTACAGCGAGCGTTTCAAACCCGACGTGGTTATCGACATCGCCACGCTCACCGGCGCTTGCGTGGTCGCCCTGGGAAATCACGCCTCCGGCCTGTTGAGCAACCACGCTACCCTGGCGAGGGACCTGTTGAATGCCGGCGAAACCAGCGGCGATCGCGCCTGGCAGTTGCCGTTATGGAAAGAATACAACAAGCAGCTGTCGAGCCCGTTCGCCGACATGGCCAATATCGGCGGGCGCGAGGCGGGGACGATTACCGCGGCCTGTTTCCTGTCCCGCTTCACCGAGAAATTCCACTGGGCCCACCTGGACATTGCGGGTACGGCCTGGACCACGGGGAAAAGCAACAAGGGCGCCACCGGGCGGCCGGTGCCCCTGCTCGTCCAGTATCTTCTGGACAGGATTCCCGCCTGAGCCGGCCCGTGCCGCGCGTGGATTTTTACGTGTTGCCGGAAAAGCTGACGCGCAATCGCTTCGCCTGTGACATCACCGGCACGGCCTGTCACCAGGGAAACACGGTTTACATCCATGCCGCCTCGGCCGACAGCGCGGTGATCATGGACGATCTGCTGTGGACGTTCAGGGACATCAGCTTCATACCCCACGTCCTAAGCGGCCAGGACGCGTCGGCCGATTACCCGGTGATCATCGGCTGGAAGAACGAACACGCGGGCGAACAGCAGGTGCTGGTCAACCTCACGGCGGAGATTCCCGAATGCGCCGGCGGCTTTGCTAGAATTGTGGAGATAGTCACGGATAACGAGGCGGACAGGCAAGCGGCCCGCCAGCGTTACCGCGAATATCGGGATCGCGGCTATGACCTGCATGACCACGTACTGGGAGCCGGTTATGACGACAGCTAAGCACCAGGCGCAACCACCGGGCGCGCAGACGAAAGATCCGGATAAACTCAGGGAATCCATCGACACGCTGGATCACCTGATCTCGCGCGCGCCGTCAAATGCCCCCGGTCATCCACCCAAACAGGCGCTTCCGGTGCTGGAGGATCTGGTGGACCCGGACGACGTGGGAGCCGGGGATGATGAGGAATGGCCCGGCGCCGCAAGCGGCAGTATCGCCGATGCTGGCCTCCCGCCCGAAGCGCTCGATGATCTGATCGCGGGCATCGAGGAGAAACTGGCGGCGGAACTGGACAGCCTCGTCAACATCCTCAAAGGTTCTCTCCGGGACACGATCACGGCCGAGATCAGGAGCCGCCTTGAAACTTCCCAGGAATCATCGCCGGCCGGCGGCCACGCCAA
>CAZXGW010000138.1:0-4619 GCA_964640355.1 uncultured Enterobacteriaceae bacterium | reverse complement strand
CCTGGACGGGCGGCGCCTGATGCAAAAAAACAAACTGCTACTCCTTGCCGCGCTGTTATCCGTCATCGTCCTTTTTTTCCTGTTCGACCTCGACCGTTACCTGACACTCGAATATATCCGGTCCGGGAAAGAAGCGGCCAGCGAATATTACGGCGCCAATCCCTACGGGGCGGCCGGTCTCTATTTCCTCCTCTACGTCGCCGTAACCGGCTTGTCGCTGCCGGGCGCGGCCATCCTGTCGCTCGCCGGGGGCGCCGTGTTCGGCCTGCTCTGGGGCACGGTGCTTGTCTCCTTTGCCTCGACGCTCGGCGCCACCATCGCGTTCGCCTGCGCCCGCTTTATCCTGAGAGATTACGTGCAGAACCGGTTTTCCGGCTGGCTGAAGGCGATCAACCGGGGCGTGGAAAGAGACGGCGCCTACTATCTCTTCACGCTCCGCATGGTGCCGCTGTTCCCGTTCTTTGCCATCAACCTGGCCATGGCGCTGACGCCCATCCGGCTCCTGACGTTCATCATTGTCAGCCAGATCGGCATGCTTCCGGCCACGATCGTGTTCGTCAACGCCGGTGACCAACTGGCGCAAATCACGACGCCTGCGGATATCGTGTCGCCCGGACTGCTCGCTGCATTCGCCCTGCTCGGGATATTTCCCCTGCTTGCGAAAAAATTCATCACCATCACGTCAGGTTATCGCGTGTACCGTCATCATCCCCGGCCGCGCCGGTTTGACCGCAACCTCATTATCATCGGCGGCGGTGCCGCGGGGCTCGCGGCCGCCTATCTGGCCGCGGCGTTAAAAGCCCGCGTGACATTGGTGGAAAAAGGGAAAATGGGCGGCGATTGCCTCAACACCGGCTGCGTGCCTTCCAAGGCGCTGATCCGCTCGGCAAGATTCCTGTCGAACATCCGCCGCGCCGAAGCATTCGGCTTCAAATCCGCCGACACCAGCTTTGATTTTGCGTGCATCATGGAACGCGTCCAGCGCGTCATCAGGACGGTGGAGCCGCATGATTCGGTTAACCGGTACACGGCGCTTGGCGTCGAATGCCTGCAGGGCGAAGCCAGGATCAGGACGCCCTGGACCGTCGAAATCAACGGCCGGGAACTCTCCACGAGAAACATTATCATTGCCGCCGGCGCGGAACCTTTCATCCCCCCGATCAAGGGACTCGACCAGGTGGACTACTTCACCTCGGAGACGATCTGGGGACTGCGCGCACTGCCTGAACGCCTGGTCGTACTCGGCGGCGGGCCCGCCGGCTGTGAACTCGCACAGTGTTTTGCGCGGTTCGGCAGCCGCGTGACGCAGATTGAAGTATTGCCGCGCCTTTTGCCGCGCGAAGACCCGGAAATCTCGCGGATCGTTGCAAAAAAATTCGAAGCCGAAGGCATCGAGGTGCTCACCCGCTGCAAAGCCGTGGAAATTGTCAGCCGGGACGGCGCAAACTATCTTGCCTGCGAGTCCGAAGGCAAGAACATCCAGGTTCGGTACGACGGCCTGCTCATCGCCGCAGGCCGCCGGGCGAATACCTCGGACTACGGCCTCGGGGAACTCCACGTACCGTTGACGCCGCAGGGCACGATCGAGGTCAATGACTGCCTGCAGACCGTTTATCCCAATATTTTTGCCTGCGGTGACGTGGCCGGCCCCTACCAGTACACGCATGCCGCGTCGCATCAGGCGAGGTACGCCGTGGTGAACGCTTTATTCGGCGGTTTCCGGAAGTTCAGGGTGGACTATTCCGCCGTTCCCCACGCGACATTTACCGACCCTGAAATCGCCCGCGTGGGACTGAACGAACTGGACGCAAGGGAAAAGGGCGTGGCCTATGAAATCACGACCTACGATATGGGCGAGCTGGACCGCGCGATTACCGACGAGGCAGCCCATGGCCTCGTCAAGATACTGACCGTCCCCGGCCGGGACCGGATCCTCGGCGCAACCATCGTGGGAGAACGTGCCGGGGATTTAATCACCGAATTCATCAGCGCCATGAAAAACAACATCGGCCTGAACAGGATACTGGACACGATACACATCTATCCCACCTTCGCCGAGGCCAACCGGTACGCCGCCGGCAACTGGAAAAAGGCGCACACCCCGGCCATGCTGTTGAACCTGATGGGGAAATACCATGCGTGGCGAAGGGGCTGAAGGAAGTTTATGGAACCTGGTGTCCCGGATCGCCTTCCTGCGGCGCCGGGTCTTCGTGAATAATCACCTCCGAATACGGAAAGACCTTGTGAATCTCCGCCTCCACCTCGTCCGATATCTGGTGGGCCTTCCTGAGGGTGAGCAGCGGATCCATCTCGAGATGCATCTGGATAAATTTCACGTATCCCGAAGTCCGTGTGCGCAATTCGTGCACGCCATGCACTTCGGGGTGCCGGCGCGCGATTTCCATAATCCTGTCACGCTCCTCGTCGGGCAGCTCGCGGTCCATCAACTGGTCCATCGAGCCCCTGACGATTTCCCAGGCGTTATACAGCACGTAGGCGGCCACGCCCAGCGCAAACAGCGGATCGGCAATGTACCACTCGAGGTATAAACTGAGAACGAGCGCAACGATAATGCCCAGGTTCACCAGGACGTCGCCGAGATAATGCAGGCTGTCCGCCCGGATGGCGATCGAGCCGGTTTTCCTTATGACGTAGCGCTGGTAATACACCAGGCCGATGGTGCCTATCGTTGATATAATCATCACTGCGATGCCAAGCGCGCCGTGTTCGATCGCGACGGGATGAAACAGGCGGTTGCCCGATTCGACGATGAGAAACAGCGCGGATCCGGCGATGAAGGCGGCCTGGGCCAGGCCCGCGATGGGCTCGGCCTTGCCGTGTCCAAAACGGTGTTCTTCATCGGCCGGCACCAGGGCATGCCGGATGGCGAATAAATTTACCAGCGAGGCGGCAACATCCAGCAGCGAATCAATGAGGCTTGCGAGCAGGGCCACGGAATGCGTGGCAAGATAGGCGCCGAGTTTAATTACTATCAGAAGGGTGGCCACGGCCACCGAGGCGTAGGCGGCGCGGCGGACAAGCCCGAGGTCGAGTTCTTCAGCAATGTTTTTCGGTTCCATTCAATACGATCCGGGCAGGTTGAACTCTCCACAGGTGATGACGGCGCTGCGCCTGCACCCGCATGCCGCCTTCCCGGGCTGGCCTGCCGCCAGCGCGGTTCGTTGGCGCATTATAGAAAAAATAAACGGGGATTTACGATAATCCCGATTCAAGGGTTCAAAAAGAAATATGAATAATTATCACTATGATTTGTTTGTCATCGGCGCGGGCTCCGGCGGCATGCGGGCGGCCCGCCTGTCCGCCGCTTACGGCGCAAAGGTGGCCATCGCCGAAGAACGCTACCTTGGAGGCACCTGCGTCAATGTCGGCTGTGTGCCCAAAAAACTCCTGGTCTATGCCTCGCGCTTCGCCGAGGAATTTGAAATCGCGGCGGGCTTCGGCTGGTCGGCGAAAGAGACCGCGTTCCGCTGGCCTCGCCTGATCGAAAACAAGAATGCCGAGATCGGCCGGCTCAATGGCGTATACCGGAAGATTCTCGACGACAACGGCGTGGAAACACTTATCGGCCGGGCCACCCTCGTGGACGATCACACGATCCGCATCAACGGCGAGGACGTCACGGCCAGGTACATCCTGATCGCCACCGGCGGCTGGCCCCGCGTACCGGCGTTTCCGGGCAAGGAACACGTGATCACCTCCAACGAGGCCTTTTTTCTCGATGAATTGCCGGAGCGCATGATCATCGTCGGCGGCGGTTACATCGCCGTCGAGTTTGCCGGCATCTTCCACGGCCTGGGCGTGGATACCACCCTCCTTTACCGCGGACCGCTGTTCCTGCGCGGTTTCGATCACGAGGTCCGCAACATACTCGCCGAGGAGATGCAGAAGAAAGGCGTAAAACTGGAATTCAATACCAACATCGAACGCATCGAGAAAAACAACGCCGGGTTTACCGTATTTCTCGACAATGGCGAGACACGGGTTACCGGCCTCGTAATGTATGCCACAGGACGACGCCCCAATACTTCTAACATCGGCCTGGACAAGACCAACGTGAAACTGAACGACAAGGGCGCGATCATCATCAACAACACCTACCAGTCATCCACCCCGTCGATCTACGCCATCGGCGACGTCACTGACCGTATGAACCTGACGCCCGTGGCCATCGCGGAAGGCATCGCCTTCGCGAAGACCGTATTCGGTCGCCATGCCGTCACGGTGGACTACGAGTATGTCCCCACCTGCATCTTCAGCCAGCCGAGCCTCGGTGCCGTCGGCCTAACGGAAGAACGGGCCAGGGAAAGGTACGGGGAGATCGACATCTATAAATCCCGTTTCCGCCCCCTGAAGCTCTCGCTGACAGCCAGCACGGAAAAGACCTTCATGAAACTCGTTGTCGACAGGAAAAGCGGGAAGGTGGTGGGTGCCCACATGATCGGCGAGGACGCCGGCGAGATCATCCAGGGGATTGCCATCGCCATCAAGGCGGGGGCCACCAAGGCGACCTTCGATACCACCATCGGCATCCACCCCACGGCCGCCGAGGAATTCGTCACCATGCGCGCACCGGCATGATCATCCGCGCCCGGCGCCTG
>CAZXGW010000137.1:0-4621 GCA_964640355.1 uncultured Enterobacteriaceae bacterium | reverse complement strand
CGGGCAGAATGAGGAGGGAATTGCATGGCACTGGATGATACCTGGTTTACCGAGGCCTCCAAGGGTTACGGGATGTCGATCAAGATCAGGGAGAAGATCCACGACGAAAAGACGCCCTACCAGCGCATAGAAGTCTACGAGACCGAAACATTCGGACGCCTCATGACCCTGGACGGCATCACGATGCTGACCAGCCGTGACAATTTCATCTATCACGAAATGCTGACTCACCCCGCCCTGTTTACGCACTCCAACCCGAAAAAGGTGATCATCGTCGGCGGGGGAGATTGCGGCTCGCTGAAGGAAGTGTTGAAGCACGACAGGATTAAATCGGTGGTGCAGGTAGAGCTGGATGAACGGGTAACATGGGTGGCGGAGAAGTTTTTCCCGGAGCTTTGTGACTCAAACAATGATCCGCGCGCGGAATTCCTGTTCCAGGACGCCATCGAATGGATGCAGCAGGCCGACGGCAACCAGGCGGATGTCATTATCCTGGATACCACCGACCCCGTTGGCCAGGCCGCACGCCTGTTTTCCGCGCCGTTTTACACGGATTGTCACCGCGTGCTGCGTGATGGCGGTATCCTGGTGGGGCAGAGTGAATCGCCCCTGTTCGATCTGGATATCCTGCAGCACATGCGCCACGCCATGGCAGAAGCCGGGTTTCACGATATAATGACGATAGAGTTTCCGCAGTGCACGTACCCGTCCGGTTGGTGGTCGGCGACGATGGCGCGCAAGGCCCAGACACTCAATGGCTTCCGCGAAACCGCTGTCAGAAAGAAAAAATTCACAACTCGGTACTATAATGCCGATATTCACCTCGCCTGCCAGGCGCTGCCGAATTTCGTGCGGGAGGCGTTGGATAAAGACAGTGAATGGTGAATGGTGAATGGTGAATAGTAAAAGAATAGTGTTGAGGACTGAGTAACGAATATAAGCCACGAAACATGCAACACCAGTGAATGGGAAATGGCGGGTGCTACTATTCACCATTCACAGTTGTCTGACGGGATACCAGCCACCACAAATACATTATGAGTACCTATCCGGTACACTTTGACGTGATCGTTGTCGGCGGAGGCCACGCCGGCACAGAGGCCGCTCTGGCCGCAGCGCGGCTGGGCGTCAAGACGCTGCTCCTCACCCACAGCGTGGACACGCTGGGCCAGATGTCCTGCAACCCGGCCATCGGCGGGATCGGCAAAGGCCACCTCGTAAAGGAGATCGATGCCCTTGGGGGACTCATGGCCGCCGCCGCCGATCGCTGCGGCATCCAGTTCCGCGTCCTCAACGCCAGCAAGGGGCATGCCGTGCGCGCGACCCGCGCCCAGATCGACCGCGCCTTGTACAAGACGGCGGTCAGGGCGGCGCTTGAGAGGCAGGACAATCTCCGCATCTTCCAGCAGGGCGTCGACGACCTGATCGTGGATGGTGATCGGGTCGCCGGGGTCCGGACACAGATGGGGTTCCGTTTCCTCGCCCCCCGTATCGTGTTGACAGTCGGCACGTTTCTCGGCGGCAAGATCCACATTGGCGACAGCAATTACCAGGGCGGCCGGGCCGGTGATCCGCCCGCGAATGCCCTGGCCCGCCGCCTGAGAGAATTGCCGTTTCGCGTCGGCCGGCTGAAGACCGGCACGCCACCGCGCATCGATGGCCGGACCATCGATTACCACAGCCTCCAGGTCCAGCCCGGCGACCAGCCGGTCCCCGTGTTTTCCTTTATCGGCCATGCCGGAGAACACCCGGAGCAGGTCACCTGCCATATCACGCATACCAACGAACGCACGCATGACATTATCCGGTCCGCGCTGCACCGATCGCCGATGTATAACGGGAGCATTGAAAGCACCGGCCCGCGCTACTGCCCTTCCGTGGAAGACAAGGTCGTGCGATTTGCAGACAAAACCGCCCATCAGATATTCATAGAACCGGAGGGGCTGAATACACGCGAAGTCTATCCAAACGGCATTTCCACCAGCCTGCCGTTCGACGTGCAGTTCGATCTCGTTCGTTCAATTAAGGGCTTCGAGCGGGCCCATATCACCCGGCCGGGTTATGCCATCGAATACGATTATTTCGATCCACGCGATCTGCATCCCTGGCTGGAAACGAAACACCTCTCGGGGCTGTACTTTGCGGGCCAGATCAATGGCACGACCGGTTATGAGGAGGCCGCCGCCCAGGGTTTGATCGCCGGGCTCAACGCGGCCCTCGCCGTCACGGGGCAGGCGCCCTGGAGCCCGCGCCGCGACCAGGCCTACATCGGCGTTCTGATCGATGATCTGATTACCCGCGGCACCAGCGAACCGTACCGGATGTTTACCAGCCGTGCCGAGTATCGCCTGATGCTGCGCGAGGACAACGCTGATCTCCGGCTCAGCGGCATCGGGCGGGAGCTCGGGCTGGTCGATGATCATCGCTGGCGGTTGTTCGAGGAAAAGCGCGAAGCCATTGCCCGGGAAGAGACCCGCCTCAAGGCGATCCGGGTCGGGCCTGAATCCGTGCCTGAGGCGGCGTTCAGCCGCCTGTTCGGCCAGCCCTTTACGCGGGACTGCAGCCTGTACGAACTCCTGCGCCGCCCGGAGGCAAGCTACCGGGAATTGATGGCGTTGTTTGGTCTGGACTGCACCGGTGTCGATCCGAAGGTGGCGGAACAGGTCGAGATCCAGTCCCGCTACAGTGGTTACCTGAACCGCCAGGCCGCCGAGATTGAGCGTAACCGCCTGCATGAAAACACAGTCCTGCCGGAGGGTCTTGATTACAGGATGATCCGGGGATTATCCGCCGAGGCCGTGCAGAAGCTGTCGGCGCAGCGCCCGCATACGCTGGGGCAGGCATCGCGCATACCCGGCATTACCCCGGCCGCTGTTTCACTGCTGCGCATCTACCTCAGGAAGCAGGCGGCGCCACTGCAGAAAAGCGCTTGAGCCCCGTACGGCCGGCGCGCAATCTTTCAGTTCTCCTGAAACAGGGCACGGTCGCGCTTGGCGTGTCACTGGATGATGCCGCCTTTCAACGCTGCCTGGACTATATCGCCCTGCTGTCCGACTGGAACCGGGCCTATAACCTGACTGCCGTGCGCGATCCGGAGCGCATGGTCCCGCTGCATCTCCTGGACAGCCTGACGGTGCTTCCACATCTCGGCGCTGGCGATTGCCTGGATATCGGCACCGGCGCCGGGTTGCCGGGATTAATCCTCGCCATCGCCAGGCCCGACACGCACTGGCTGTTGCTGGACAGCAACCACAAGAAGATCCGGTTCGTCAGCCATGCCATCTCCCGGCTTGGCGTCGCCAATGCGGAGGCGGTCTGCTGCCGGGTTGAAGCTTACCGTTCACCGCGCGAATTTTCAGCATTGACGGCGCGCGCCTGCGGGAGCCTCGGCCACGTCTACCGTCATGCCCGTCACCTCATGGCGCCGGCGACGCGGCTGCTGCTCATGAAAGGCCCGGATATCAGAAACGAGCTGGCGCAGCTTGACGGGGAAGATATTTCCCTGGCGATCCACACCCTGAAGGTCCCCGGCGTTGCAAGGGGCCGTACCCTGGTCGTGGTGCAACCGGCACAGGCCGCGGTCTGTCGGGAACCGGACTGCTGAACACGGAGCGGGTTCACGGCGCAGAATTGTCTTTGTTGTCAGGCCTCCAGGCAGTCTTTGTGGAAGACACGCCGTGAACACATCCCTGTAGGCTCGGGTGCCGCTGTCCCTGCGGCACACGGTCTTCCGAAAGACTGCCCCGCGGCCAGGGATATCGAAATTTATTTAAGGGACAGGATAACAGAAGGGGTTCTATCGATGTGTTCCTCCGCGAACGGACTGTGCAATAATAGTTGCGTTGTCTTTTGACGGGAGTCGCACCGCGCCTGCATGATAAAGATTATTGCCATTGCAAACCAGAAGGGCGGTGTCGGCAAAACCACAACGAGCGTCAACCTCGCGGCATCACTGGCGGCCACCAGGCGGCGCGTGCTGCTGGTGGACATGGATCCGCAGGGCAACGCCACGACCGGCAGCGGCGTCGATAAAACGGCGATCACCGTGTCAACTTATGATGTCCTGATGGGGGACAGGCCCTTGGCGGAGACGCTGATGCGGCCGGAAGGCGGCGGTTACGATCTGGTCCCGAGTAACATGGACCTGACGGGAGCGGAAGTCGCGCTGCTGGATGAACTGGCAAGGGAATTACGGTTGCGCACCGCCCTGGAACCGGTCAGGAACGATTATGATTTTATCTTCATTGACTGCCCGCCCGCGCTCAACATGCTGACCGTCAACGCGCTGGTGGCCGCGACGGCGGTAATGATCCCCATGCAATGTGAGTATTATGCGCTGGAAGGATTGACGGCCCTTCTTGCCACCATCGAAAAGATAAGAAAATACCTGAACCCCCAGTTGAAGATAGAAGGCCTCCTGCGGACGATGTATGACCCGCGCAACAATCTTGCCATCCAGGTTTCCGCCCAGCTTCTGGAGCACTTCGGCGAGAAGGTGTACCGGACGATCATCCCCCGGAACGTGCGCCTTGCCGAGGCGCCGAGCCATGGCTTGCCTGTGCTGAAATACGACAAATCTTCCTCCGGCGCGCTGGCTTACCTGGCGCTGGCCGGCGAGATA
>CAZXGW010000136.1:0-4723 GCA_964640355.1 uncultured Enterobacteriaceae bacterium | reverse complement strand
AGCGGCACCCGAGCCTACAGGGATGACTTCACGGCGTGTCTTCCGGAGGACTACCTGGCAGTCTGAAATTTCGAAAGTTATTTATGAGACAAGATACTCGAACCTGTCTCAAAAATCCGGGGATGCAGCCATTTTGAGAGAGGGTCTTCTTATATATAGCGGTAATTCACGTCCCTGAGTTTCCTGGCCGTTTTCAATTCTTCCTCGATCTTTTTTCTCGCGATGCGCCTATCGACATCCGGGTAGAGGGTCTCCGCTATTTCATCCAGGGAAGCATTGTCGGCATCGGCGTCAATCAGGCGGAGGTACAGGGGGTAATTTTCAATCCTGCCCCGTTTCTCGTGGTGGCGGCTGGCCTCCCGCTGCAGGAATTTCCTGGCGGTTTCGAGCTGCAGGTCGACGGGGTGTCTCAGGTTGAAGATGACACCGTATTCGTGCTGCCTGATTTTCGGATCAAGGTACTCCATGTCCTTCCGTTGGACTTCCACCATGGTGCCGTCATAGTTTTCCTCCCACTCGGTCTGCCACTGGATTGTACGGATTTTCGCGGGGTCGCGCGGCGACCTGAACAATTCTTCCATCGTCTCCGTATAATCAAACATTATCCCTTCAAGACCGTATTTCCTGGCCAGCGCCTCTCTTTGCGGAAGGCCCTCGTAGTCGTTGGGCAGTGATTTGAACGTTTCGTAATCTTTCTGATATTCCCTGTTTCTTCTCAGGAATTCCCAGTGCCAGCGGGAGAGCAGGACAGTGCCGTCTGTCGCCGGGTAATTCGAGCCGTTTCTCCAGTCTGCAAGTGCCGCCATCGTCATTAACCCTGAATAACGATCCTGCATGAAAATATACCCCAGAAACCCCTCCCGAAATCATGCGGGTGCGCGCAAGACAAGGCGAAAACCGGTGGGACAGCGGAATCTATACGCAAGCAGCCAGGCATTCTGAAAACGTTTTCAACGCCGTATGGTCAAGCGCGACAAAGTTGAGACAGGTTCTCATAGCTATAATCCGGATTTAACCGCCCGGATTCAACACTCTCGGCCAGCCGCCGAATCCCTGACCGCCCGGAACTTCGAAAGTTGTTTATGGGACAGGATACCAGGCCCAGCTATCATTTTTCCCGGCCACTGAAAATCGCCTTGATCTCGGCAGCGATCAGTTCAATGCCGCGCTCGACCACCTCATCCTGCATGGAATAGGTAATGCGGACGCACTCATGCCTGTGCCGCCAGTCGTCGTCCAGCCCCGGGAAAAAATGATGCCCGGGGATGACCAGCACGCCCTTCCGCTTCAACCGCTGGTAAAGTTCCTCGCAGGTCACGGGCAGGCCGGGCAACCAGAGCCACAGGAAAATGGCGCCCTCCGGGCGGTGGATATAAAACTCCACGCCGTCCAGTGCCGCCTTCAGCAATTCCATCGTGCGCAGGGCTTTCCTTTCGTAATAAGGCCTGATGATCGACCGGCTGATGCGGGTGATCTCGCCGCTCGCGACGAGATCGAGCGCCAGCGCCGGTCCGAAGCTGCCGAGGGACAGGTTGACGACGGCGTTCATGTTGGTTAGCGACCTGATCACCTGCTCCGGTCCGAGGATGATGCCGGTCCGCGCCCCGGGCAGACCCAGCTTGGACAGGCTCAGGCAGAGAACGGTATTGACGTCCCACATCAGGCTGACATCGGTGAACAGGATGCCGGGGAAAGGCAGGCCATAGGCGTTGTCCACGATCAGGGGGATATCACGGGCCAGCGTGAGTTCCAGCAGCCGGTTCAGCTCGGCGTCCGGCAGGACATTGCCCGTCGGGTTGGTCGGACGCGAGACGCAGACGGCGCCAATTTCGTCGGTGATGCGGAGGGCATCAAAATCGACGTGGTACTTGAAGGTGTGATCGTCAAAGGTCTCGATGACGGGGCGATACGCGGTGAACAGATTGTCCGCCAAACCGACATCGGCATAGCCGATATATTCCGGCGTCACTGGCAGCATGATCTTCTTCGTCACGCCGCTTTCGTATTCACCGCCGAACATGTTAAACAGGAGAAAGAAACCGCACTGGCTGCCTGCCGTCAGGGCGATGTTGCCGGCATCGATCTCCCATCCGTATTCCCGCCGAAACAGTCCCGCCAGCGCTTCAATGAATTGCGTTTTGCCCTGGGGAGGATCGTAATCGCCGATGACGTGCGCGAATTCGACGGGATCATCGAGGATCCGCTGCATCCGCTCGCGGAAGAATTGCTGGACCTCGGGGATGTGGCCGGGATTGCCGCCGCCGAGCATGAGGATACCCTCCCGGCCCGACATGGCCGCACCAAGGTCCTCCATGAGCCGGACAATACCGGAATGCGCGGTGAATCGTGTGGTGAATTTTGAAAATCGCATCTTCACTCCCGGGAATGCGCACGCGGCCCGGGCCGGGTGGTGCCATGTTGCCGGAAGGTGACCGCGTGAATGCTCAGCGCTTTCCGGCCAGCGTTTTGCCGATCAGCAGCAGGCGCATGACCCTTTCCCCGGCGTTTTCCAGGTGTTTGCGGGAGCGCCTCATCGCCTCCGCAAGATCCATGTCCCGCGCCGCCGCGCTTTCCAGTCCGGCAATGCCGTGATCAAACACGCCATGCGCGTCATCGGCCAGGCTGCCGCCGATGGCGATGCACGGCACCCCGAATTTACCGGCGGCCTTCGCCACGCCCGAGGGCGTCTTGCCAAAGGCTGTCTGAAAATCCACGCGGCCTTCGCCCGTGATCACCAGGTCGGCGCGCCTGACCTGTTCCACGAGGCCGGTAACGTCCACCACCAGATCGATGCCGCGCTTCATTTTCGCACCGGCGAAGGCGACCAGGCCGGCGCCGAGACCGCCCGCCGCGCCGGCGCCCTTCAGCCGGGAGACATCCTTTTTCAACACCTTCCGGATCACGGCGGCATAGTGCGCCAGTCCGGCATCGAGCGTTTTTACCATGGCGGCGGTGGCGCCTTTCTGCGGTCCGAACACGTACGCCGCGCCGCTCCGCCCGTACAGCGGATTGGTGACGTCACTGGCGATAATGACACCGGTCTTTCCAATGCGCGGATCAATGCGCCGCGTATCGATATCCGCAATCCGCGCCAGAATCCCGCCGCAGCCGAGACTGGTAATTTCCCTGCCGAAGGCATCGAGGAACCTCACACCGATGGCCTGGGCCATGCCGCTTCCACCGTCCACCGTCGCCGATCCTCCAATACCGATGATGATCTGCGATACCCCCCGCTTGAGCGCGTCGATGATCAGTTCGCCCGTGCCGTAAGTCGTCGTCTTCAGTGGATTGCGTTTATCCCGGGGCACCAGCGGCAGGCCCGAGGCCTCCGCCATTTCGATGACCGCCGTCGTACCGTCGCCCAGAATGCCGTAACGCGCCATCACCTTCTCGCCGAGAGGGCCGGTCACCCGCCGCCGGACAAACCTCCCGCCGGTGGCATCGACAAGGGACTGCACGGTGCCCTCGCCGCCGTCGGCCATGGGTATCTTGATGCATCTTGCCCGCGGCATCACCCTCCGGATGCCTTTTTCGATACAGGTGGCGACTTCCAGGGAGGTGAGATTTTCCTTGAAGGAATCGGGGGCGATAACGATTCTCAATGTCGGGTTATCCTTGTTATGCAGTGGCCGGGTATATTACGTGAAGAATCGCGTGAAATGAAAGGCAGTCAGGGTGTACGCCTCACGTCGTGCCCGCCAGGTCGGCGATCATCGCTATCAGGCCATGTACTACCGCGGCCATGCGCTCATAGTCCAGCGTAGGGGCGAGATCAGCGGGCGAATGATAATTCCTGTTCCGATAGGACGCCGTGTCGGTAATCATCAGCGCCGGGTAACCGTGATCCCAGAAGGAGGCGTGATCGGAGCGGCGTATGTCCGGCAGGAGGCTTTCCGGCGCCGCCAGGCCTTCCGCCGGGAAACCGGAGTGGCGGCGAAACGCTTGTATCGCCTGCACCAATAACGGGCGGGATGACATATTGGCGACGAAAGCGATAAACGACGCCGTGGACGGATAGAACCATTTCAGCGGTACCGGATAATTCTGACTGGCGGCTTTATCCGAGTAACAACCGAGCA
This sequence comes from uncultured Enterobacteriaceae bacterium, assembly GCA_964640355.1. GTDB lineage: Bacteria > Pseudomonadota > Gammaproteobacteria > Eutrophobiales > Eutrophobiaceae > CAZXGW01. The sequence goes on along the minus strand of CAZXGW010000136.1, from coordinate 644 downwards.
TTTCCAGGGAAAACATGGCCACGATATTTTCACCGCGGGCACGCATCTCCCGGGCATACCACAGGCTGCCCATGTCATCCGTTCCGGAAAAAGGATGCTCTTCGTTGGCAAAGGCAATAAACCGGATGGTTTTTTCCGGGCGGCTGGCAGCGAGGTGAGCGGCGATCACCAGCAACGCCGCAACACCCGAGGCATTGTCATCGGCTCCCGGGGAATGCCGGACCGTATCGTAATGCGCGCCGACAACGAGGATCTCGTCCCTTCTGCCGCCGCCCGCCAGTTCGGCAACAACGTTGCGGTGGCGGCCGTTTCCGCCGTAGCCATGGTGTTCCGTGTCAAACCCGGCGTTTTCGAATTCCCGAACAATATAGGCAACGGTCCTGTCTATCGCGGCCGGATTTTCGGGATGGCGTTCACCTATCTCCGCCGAAAGCACGTGCACGTGATGAACCAGTCGATCGCGTATAGACGCCAGTTCCGTCCTGAAGCTGAAGGGTGGATGCACGCGGTTGTCGCGTATCACGACAAGGTGAAACAGCAAGAGCGACGACGCCAGGAGTATTACCAGTAACAGGCCGGAAAACATCGGCAAAGACCGTCTCATATCCAGTGTGGTTTCCCACAAATTTCTTTCGAAATTCCGG
>CAZXGW010000135.1:0-4730 GCA_964640355.1 uncultured Enterobacteriaceae bacterium | reverse complement strand
TTAAATATACATAGTCCGGTTTGAATATACATGTATAGGTTAACCCCTGGCTTCGCCAATGTTTGATTTCCTGCAATCCTGGTACCGCCGTTATTTTACCGATCCCCAGGCGGCCCTGCTGGTCGTTCTGCTGTTCGCCAGTTTTGTCGTTATTTTTACCATGGGGAAAATGCTGGTGCCGCTGCTTGCCGCCATCATCATTGCCTACCTGCTCGAAGGTCCGATCCAGGAGCTTGAGCATAAAGAGGTTCCCCGCCTGCTCTCCGTCAATATCGTCTTTCTCGCATTTGTCGTGTTCATGGTATTCCTGGTGGTGGTTTTGCTTCCGATAATCACCCGCCAGGTGAGCCAGTTTTTCCAGGAACTGCCGGGGATGATCAACAAGGGGCAGGAGCTGCTGCTCAGGCTGCCGCAGAAATATCCGGAGCTGTTTTCCGAGGAAACGATATGGGAAATCATCTCCGCCATCCGCGGCGGCATGAGCCAGCTCGGCCAGAGCGTGTTGTCGGTTTCCGTCGCTTCCATACCGGCAATCATCACCCTCCTGGTTTATCTCATACTCGTGCCCCTGATGATTTTCTTTTTCCTCAAGGACAAGGTCCAGATACTGCACTGGTTGAGCAGGTTTCTCCCGAGCGAGCGTCGCCTGGTTACCGAGATATGGCGGGAGATGGACGCGCAGATTGGAAATTACGTCAGGGGAAAGTTCTATGAGATTATCATTGTGGGGAGCGCCGCATTCATGGTTTTCGAGCTGATGGGCCTGAATTACACGCCACTGCTGGCCCTGCTTGTGGGCGTATCGGTGCTGATCCCCTATATCGGGGCGGCGGTGGTCACGCTGCCGGTCGCCCTGGTCGGTTATTTTCAGTGGGGATTCAATTCCGATTTTGTGTGGCTGATGGTGTGGTACGTGGTCCTGCAGTTTCTGGACGGCAATGTGCTCGTCCCGCTCCTGTTTTCCGACGCCGTCAATCTCCATCCGGTGGCCATCATCATGGCCATACTCGTATTTGGCGGCTTGTGGGGCTTCTGGGGCGTGTTCTTTGCCATCCCGCTGGCTACCCTCGTAAAGGCGCTGATCAACATCTGGCCGACCACGGCCGACGAGGGGGAGCTGGCCGGCGGTTCGTGACGGTGAGCGTTATTTTATCTTGGCTGCGCTCGCTTGATTTTGAGACAGGTTCTAGGATCGCACCCCGCCTGACCCGCCGTGATGCGGCGGTTCAGGTGACCTGTTTGACGGCCTCGAGAACTTCTTCAGCGTGTCCCTCGACCCTGACCTTGCGCCACTCCCCGCGAAGGATACCCTGCTCGTCGATCAGGAAAGTGCTGCGCTCGATGCCCCTCACCTTCCTGCCGTACATGTTTTTTTCCCGGATGACGTCGAAGCGGCGGCACAGTTCTTCCGCTTCGTCGGAGAGCAGCTCGAACGGAAAACGCTGGCCGGCCCTGAACTTCTCATGGGAGGTCACGCTGTCGCGTGACACGCCGAGAATGACCGTGTTCCTGGCCCTGAACTTGCCGATAGTGTCGCGGAAATCCTGCCCTTCGCGGGTGCAGCCGGGGGTGTTGTCCTTCGGGTAAAAATACAGGACGACCTTTTTCCCCTTGAAGTCGGAGAGGCTGATATTTTTGCCGCCGGTGGCGGGCAACGTGAAGTCCGGCACTTTTTCCCCGATTCTTAATTTGCTCATTGACTTTCTCCTCGCAGACGTGTTCAGGTCATCTGCACAAACGGAGATTTTACGGTCATGCGCATCATTTTACCGGTTCCATGATGGCGTCCAGGTTCAGCTGGTCGCAGAATTCCATGAAATCGCCGCGGATAGCGGCGATGGATATGTCCGCCGGAATATTAACGGTCATGTGCAGCGAGAACATGGGGGCGCCGGTATTGCTCGCCCGGTAGGCGTTGGTATGCATATCCCGGATGGTGATGTTGTTGTCCGCAATGAATTTTGCGATGTCGTGTACGATGCCGATATGGTCGAGCGAGACAACATCGATTGCATAGGGCATGAGGTTGTCGCCTGACTTGTTGGGCTCGGTGCGTTTCATCGTGATGGTCATGCCCAGTTTCTTTTCAAGCCGGGATCCCATGTCTTCCATTTTTGCAATCGAATCCCACGACCCGGCGAGCAGCATGATGATGCAGAGTTCGCAACCCAGATTTGTCATCCGGCTTTCGGTGATGTTGCAGCCGCAGTCCCTTATGGTGCGTGTAAGCTGCTCAATCAGGCGGGGACTGTCCCGGCCGAGCGCCGTGATTACAAGGTAGTTTTCCATCATCCGGGCGGAAGAAGATCGGGAATATTCTTGCATTTTGATATTTTGTCGTATCACCTGCAAGCCGGAAACCGGACCACGGCGGGAATGGGGACAACGCGCATCGCGTCCCGTTACACGATCGGGTGAACGCGTCCCTGAAGGTCGTCCCCGCCCGTCGGCACCGCCGCTTGCAGTCGCGATCCGGGGGGAGCGGTTGCTGATCGGCGAAGGCAACCGTACGAAGACGCACGACGGGCATGCGCAATCCGGCAACGCAGGTGTTCGTGCATTTAGGCGGGCGGTTTCAATGTTGGCGGCCGGCTGGTGTATACTGCTTGTTGAATGCGGGACGGCATTACCCGAAACTGGAACCTGTCTCAAAATTGGCGGGCGCGGCAATTTAGAGACAGGTTCTGCAATTCTTGTCCATACACGGGCCGACGAGTCACGCACGGCCGCGTGCTGCACTAAAGCAGGTTTTTGATCATGTTCCAGGGAAGCATGGTGGCTATTGCCACACCAATGCGTAATGGCGTTGAACCGGATGCCCCGCTGGACTTTGGAAGCCTGGAACGGCTGATCGAGTTCCATATTGAAAACGGCACCGACGCCATCGTTTCCGTCGGCACCACGGGTGAATCCGCTACGCTCGATGAAAGGGAACATTGCGAAGTTATCCGCCGCACCATCGAGATGGTACGCGGAAGAGTGCCGGTCATCGCCGGTACCGGTGCCAATTCCACCACCGAGGCCATCCGCCTCACCCGCTGCGCAAAGGAAGCGAATGCCGCCGCCTGCCTGCTAGTGACGCCGTATTACAACAAGCCGACCCAGGAAGGCCTGTATCTGCATTTCAGGGCCGTGGCCGAGGCGGTGGCCATTCCGCAAATACTGTATAATGTGCCCGGCCGCACAGCCTGCGACATGCTGCCGGAAACCGTCGGCCGCCTGTCCGCGATCAGCAATATCATCGGGATCAAGGAAGCTACGGCCGACCTGGACAGGGTGAAAAGGCTGCGCGAACTTTGCGGGGATGGTTTCCTGCTGGTCAGCGGCGACGACGCCACGTGCCGGGAATTTATCCTGCGCGGAGGTGACGGCGTGATATCAGTAACGGCAAATGTGGCGCCAAGGGCCATGCATGACATGTGCCTGCACGCCAGAAACGGTGACGGTCAGGCCGCCCTGGAGATTGACGCGGCCCTGGCCGGGCTGCACAAAAACCTGTTTATCGAATCCAACCCGATCCCGGTTAAATGGGCCTTGCACAGAATGGGCCTTATTGAAAAAGGCATACGACTGCCGCTGACATGGTTGTCCGCGGAATCGGAAAGTCCCCTCCTGTCTGCCATGCAGCAGGCCGGTATTATTTAAGCCGTATTACCAGAAGATGATTATCAGAGCAGCCGTTGCCAGTGTCCTGTTTTTTGTAACCGCGTGTAATTACATTCCCGGTCTGGACGAGGTTGTCCCTGACCGGCGCACTGAATACCGGAAAAGCGAGCCGCTGCCGGACCTCGAAGTGCCCCCCGACCTGACCACGGAGGCGTTGAATGAACCCATGGTCATTCCGGACGAGGAGGCGACCACGCTTTCGGAATTCGAGAGGCGGAAAACGTTGCGCCGCGGGGGTGCCGCGGCGGGCGGCGTGGCCGGCGTGGATGCACTGCCCGATGAACAATGGCTTTCGGTACGGGCCGGTGCGGCCGATATCTGGCCTGAACTCAGGGAATACTGGCAGGGCCGGGGCTACATGCTGGACCTTGATGATGCCGAACTCGGTGTCATGGAGACGGGATGGAAGGAATCGGACACGGAAGGCATCGCCGTGTTCCGCGACAGGTTCAGGATTTTTGCCGAAACGGGCGCCGACCCCGGCACGACGGTGATTCTCATCTCCAGCGAACGCCAGGAGAGAATTCTCGGTGAGGAGGGCGGCGCGGACTGGGTGGCCATAGAAAAGAACACCGCCCTGGAACAACAGATCGTGGCCGAACTGAGCGAGGTGTTTCACGGTACGGCCGCGCCGGCGGGTTTGTCGTCGGTGACCGCTGCGGCCTCACCATCCGCCAATGCCTATTCCCCGGCCAGGGGGCGCGCCGAGGTGCTGAACCTCGGCGAGGACAAGGTTTATCTCTCTCTGCCCGAGGAGTTCACGCGCGCCTGGAAGCTGACGGAAGACGCCCTGCAGAGGGCGGGGTTATTCATCGAGAACCAGGATCGGAGCAAGGGGCTGTATTACGTCCTTTACTACGAGCCGGAAGAAGATAAAAAGGGCCTGCTGTCCCGGCTGGCCTTCTGGAAAGACGATGAACCGGAGGGCAAGGTGTACCAGATCAGCCTGACGGGCGTCGGCGACAAGACGGAGCTGGTTGTCCTCAACGAGAAGGGCGACTGGGCCGAAAACAGGGAGGCCACCCGGATCCTCACGCTGCTCCAGGCCCAATACAATTCCTCCA
>CAZXGW010000134.1:2989-4758 GCA_964640355.1 uncultured Enterobacteriaceae bacterium | reverse complement strand
TCGAGCAGGCGCTGGATGGCCACGCGCGCCTTCCGGCCGATTTCCGGATCCACGTAGATTTCGTTTTCGCCCGTCTCCAGCACGCGCGCCAGCTTGCGCAGGCTGTTCATCGCCATCCACGGGCAATGCGCGCAGCTTATGCAGGTCGCGCTCCGGCCGGCGGTGGGGGCCTCGATCAGGATCTTGTCCGGCGCCGCTTCCTGCATCTTGTGAAAGATGCCCTTGTCCGTCGCCACGATGAATTCCTCGGCATCCAGGTTTTTCACCGCGTTGATGAGCGCCGTGGTCGAGCCGACCACGTCCGCCTGCTTGACCACGGAGGCGGGCGATTCGGGATGCACCAGCACCTTGGCGTCCGGGTGATGGGACCGCAGCGTTTCCAGCTCCATGCCCTTGAACTCCTCGTGCACCACGCAGGCGCCCTGCCAGAGCAGCATGTCGGCGCCGGTCTGCTCCTGCACGTACTGGCCGAGGTACTTGTCCGGCGCCCAGATGACTTTCTTGCCCCGGGCGTCGAGGTGGCGGATGACGTCGAGCGCGCTGCCCGAGGTCACCACCCAGTCGGACCGCGCCTTGACCGCGGCGCTGGTATTGGCATAGACGACCACAACCCGGTCCGGATGCGCATCGCAGAACCGGCTGAAGTCCTCGATGGGACAACCGATGTCGAGAGAGCAGTTCGCCTCGAGGTCCGGCATCAGCACGCGTTTTTCCGGGTTGAGGATCTTGGCGGTCTCGCCCATGAACCGGACGCCGCAGACCACGAGCGTCGTCGCCTTCGATTCGTAGCCGAAGCGGGCCATGTCGAGCGAATCGGAGACGTGCCCGCCGGTCTCGTCGGCGAGCAGTTGCAGGTCCGGATCGGTGTAGTAGTGGGCGACGAGCACGGCGTCCTGTTCCTTCAGCATGCGCTTGATCATCTCGCGCAGCACCTCGCGTTCGTCGTCATCCACGGTTTCGACGATCGTCTTCGGGATCTGCTCGGGCCGGAGCGTGTAGGATTTGGTGTAGGCCTCGACGGTGTTCATGGGAGCCCCCGTTACTTGATGAATTCGACCGTGCCGCGCGATTTCACCGCGTACAGCCTGGCCGGCCGGTGGTTGCCGTTGCGCCTGCTCTCGCCGGTGTCGCGGATGCAGTCGAGGGCAAGGACGCGCTTGCGGAAATTCCGCTTGTCCAGTTTCTCGTTGAGGATGGACTCATAAACCTGCTGCAGTTCGCTCAGGGTGAATTTCTCCGGCAGGAACTGCAGCGCGATCGTCGAGTAGTTGAGCTTCGCCGAGAGCCGCTTGTGGGCCATGGCCACGATGATGTCGTGATCGAAGGCAAGGGGCGGCAGCCGGTTGACCTGGAACCACGCCACTTCGCGCGCATCGCTGGCGGCGCGGATGCTGATGAGATCCGGCGGCACCAGGGCGTAATAGGCGACCGAGATCACGCGCTCGCGCGGATCGCGGTCCGGCGCGCCGAAGGTGTAGAGCTGTTCCAGGTAAACCCCGCTCACGCCGGTTTCTTCCTCGAGTTCCCGCTCCGCGCACGCCGCCAGGTCTTCGTCGATGCCGGCGAAGCCTCCGGGCAGGGCCCAGCTTCCCTTGAAGGGCTCGCTGCCGCGCCGGATCAGCAGCACCTCGAGCTCCTGGGCCCGGATGGTGAAGATCACCACGTCGGTGGTGACCGCCGGGTGCGGGTAGGCGTAACTGTAAATCATGGCCTCTACATAGTGTATATCTTACACTAAATAATAGTGTAGAAATTACACTTTTTCAAGG
>CAZXGW010000134.1:0-2889 GCA_964640355.1 uncultured Enterobacteriaceae bacterium | reverse complement strand
AGCGAGCCTGATCCCCAGCTCCCGCAGTTGCTCCGGGGTTGCCGGTGCCGGGGCGGAGGTCAGCGGGCAATTCGCGGTCTGCGTCTTCGGGAAGGCGATCACGTCGCGGATCGTGTCGGCCCCCGCCATCAGCATGACGATGCGATCGAGGCCGAAGGCGATCCCGCCGTGCGGCGGGCAGCCGTAATCCAGCGCCCGGATCAGAAACCCGAATTTCTGCTCCGCCTCGTCATCGCTCATGCCAAGGAGCCTCAGCACCACCCGCTGCATCTCGGGTGTGTGAATACGCACTGACCCGCCACCCAGCTCCGTTCCGTTGAGCACCAGGTCGTAGGCGCGGGAAAGCGCCTGCCCGGGATCGGCCTCGAGCCGGGCCGGATCGGTTTCCTTCGGGGCGGTAAAGGGATGGTGCAGGGAGTCCCAGCGCTGCTCCTCCCGGTTGAATTCGAACATCGGGAATTCAACGATCCACGCCGGCCGCCAGTCGCCGTCATTGAGGCCGAGGTCGCGGGCGATGCGGTTGCGCAGCGCGCCGAGGCCGTCGTTGACGATCTTCGCCTGGTCCGCGCCGAAGAAGATCAGATCGCCGTCCCTGGCCTGGACCCGATCCAGCAGATCATGGATCACGCCCTCCGGCAGGAACTTGAGGATGGGCGACTGCAGCCCGTCGCGGCCTTTGCCCGCCTCGTTGACCTTGATGTAGGCGAGCCCCTTTGCGCCGTAGTAGCCGACGAACGCCGTGTATTCATCGATCGCCTTGCGGCTGAGATCGCCGCCCCCCGGGACGCGCAGCGCGGCGACCCGGCCGTCGTCCCGCCGCGCCGGCTCGGCAAAGACCTTGAACTCAACCTTGCGCATCAGGTCCGCCACTTCCGTGAGTTCCAGCGGGTTGCGCAGGTCCGGGCGATCGGTCCCGAAGCGGCGCACGGCCTCGGCATAGGTGAGGCGCGGAAACGGCGAGGGCAGATCGACGCCGATGGCCTCGCGGAACAGATCGATCATCATCTCCTCCATGAGCGCGGTGATCCCGGTCTCGTCCATGAACGAGGTCTCGATATCGAGCTGGGTGAATTCCGGCTGCCGGTCGGCGCGCAGGTCTTCATCCCGGAAGCAGCGCACGATCTGGTAATAGCGATCGAGGCCGGACATCATCAGCAGTTGCTTGAACAGTTGCGGCGACTGCGGCAGGGCGAAAAACGCGCCGGGCTGGGTGCGGCTCGGCACCAGGTAGTCGCGCGCGCCTTCCGGCGTCGCCCGGGTCAGCATCGGGGTTTCGATCTCGAGAAAGCCGTGGCCATCGAGAAAGCGGCGCAGGATCGCGGCCACCCGGGCGCGCAGCCGCAGGTTGTGCTGCATGGCCGGGCGGCGCAGATCGACGTAGCGGTAGCGCAGGCGCGTCTCGTCCTGCACGTTTTCCTCGTCGAGCTGGAACGGCGGCGTGAGCGATCGGTTGAGGATCTCCACCGCCCCGGCCAGGACCTCGATCTCGCCGGTGGGGAGATCCCTGTTTACCGTGCCCTCCGGCCGGTGCCGGACCCGGCCGGTGACGCGCAGCACGTATTCGTTGCGCACCGCGCTTGCGGTGTCGAAGGCCGCCGGGTGATCCGGATCGCACACGATCTGCACCAGGCCCTCGCGGTCGCGCAGATCGATGAAGATCACGCCGCCGTGATCGCGCCGCCGGTGCACCCAGCCGCAGAGCGCCACGTCCCGGTCGATCAGCGAGGTATCCAGTTGGCCGCAATAATGGCTGCGCATGCCGCTCCCCTGCAGCGGGTGGTGTGAATCACGTGGGTCCGGGGCGAAAAGGCGGCATGTTACGGGCCGCCTTGCGTCGGCGCAAGCTGGCCGCCGGTCAGCCGGTCCTTTGCCGCGTTATTCACCACGACGCCCATGGAAATAATGTACTTGAAGCCGTCCTCCACGCTGATGGGCAGCTCCGTGACCTCTTCGGCGGGCAGCATCATGATGAAGCCGGTGGTGGGATTCGGCGTCGTCGGCACGAACACGGAGACGAGATCGCGGCCGGAGGTGCTGGCCGCCGCGGCAATCACCTCGCGGTTGGTGAGAAACCCGACGCTCCAGGCGCCCTTGCGCGGAAATTCGACGAGCACCACCTTGCGGAACGCGGTGCTTTTCGTCGCGAGGAGCGTCTCGGTGACCTGCTTGACGCTGGAGTAGATCGTGCGCACCAGCGGTATGCGCCCGAGGATGGCCTCCCACAAGCCGACCAGCCGCCGGCCGAACAGGTTGGCCGCGAGCATGCCGGTGACGATAAGCACGGCGATGCTGACGAGGATGCCGAAACCGGGGATGGCAAAGCCGAACACGGCCTCCGGCCTGAATTCCGGCGGGATCAAAAGGATCGTCTTGTCGAGAATATCGATGACGAACTTGACGATGACGATCGTCGCGGCCAGCGGCAGCCAGACCAGCAGCCCGGCGATAAGGTACTTGCGCAGGTTCCCCATCCAGCGGGTGCGGCGCACTCAGTCGGCGGTGGCTGGCGTTGACGCGGCTTCTTTTGCGGGCGTGCCGCCTTCGCTCTTGCCAGTGTCCGCCTTGGCGGGTTTGTCTGCGGGTGCCTCCCCGGTTTTTCCGGCCTCCTCGCCGGCCTTGTCTTTGGCCTTCGGCTTGTCTTTGAAATCCGTGGCATACCAGCCGCTGCCCTTCAGGTGAAAGGCGGCAGCGGACACCAGCCGGCGCAGCCCGGCCTCTCCGCACGCCGGGCAGTCGCTCAGGGGGTCATCCGTGTACTTCTGGATGGCCTCCAGTTGATGCCCGCAGTGTTCGCACTGGTATTCGTAGATCGGCATGGCTGGTCCCGAAAGGGTGAAGTTGGCGAGAAAATAGGGGTGGAAACCGATAAAATCAAGTTTTCCGTGACCC
>CAZXGW010000133.1:0-4765 GCA_964640355.1 uncultured Enterobacteriaceae bacterium | reverse complement strand
TGAACACACACCGCTAAAGGCTACGGCCATATAAAGAGAACAGACCATGTCGCAACATTCCACCCTGTCAAACCAGATTCACTTTTACCCGGCCACTAAAGGGTATCACCGCACCGTTTTCGACCAGGCCGCGGCGGGCAATTCCTGCATTAACGGGAACATCAACGCGCGCAATGGTAAGGAAATGGCATCACAGGTGAGTCAGCCCAGACTTTCCGTCCTGATGGACAACCTGCCGGGCATGGTCTATCGCTGCCTGAACGATCGGGACTGGACGACGAAATTTGTCAGTCCCGGAGCACAGTTGCTCACCGGCTATGAGCCGGAACAGCTCATGGCCGGGCGCCCTACATATAACGAAATCATCTACCCGGAGTATCGCGAACGCATCTGGAACGAAGTCCAGGCGGCGCTCGCCGGGCGCGACCGCTTCCAACTCGAATATCGCATCCACACCGTCGGCGGCGGGGAAAAGTGGGTGTGGGAGCAGGGCTACGGGGTTTACGACGAAAACGGACACCTGCTGGCACTCGAAGGTTTCGTAACGGATATCGTCGACCGCAAACAGGCCGAAGAGAAACTGCGCGATAGCGAGGAGCGCTATCGCCTCGTCACCCAGGCCACAAACGATATCGTCTGGGACTGGGACCTGGTCACCGGCGATCACTGGCTGAATGAGAAATTCCTCCATGATTTTGGCTATCGTTCCGACGAGATCGAACCGGGCATCGAGGCCTGGTCCGGCCGCCTACACCCGCAGGACCGGGACCGCGTTATCCAGGGCATCTACGCCGTGATCAACGGCGGCGGAACTCAATGGTCGGACGAGTACCGCTTTCGTTGTGCCGACGGAACCTTTATGTATATCTTCGATCGCGGCCAGGTGATACGCGACGCCGCAGGAAAGGCCGTGCGCATGATCGGCGCGATGCAGGACATCACCGGTCGCAAGCAGGCGGAAGAAAAGCTGCAGGAAAGCGAATCCAAGTACCGGGTGCTCACCGAAAGCCTGCAAGACGTAGTCTATCGCGCCGATCTGAAGACACTGCAGTCCACCTACGTCAACCAGGCCATCGAGAAATTCTACGGCTACACCCCCGAGGAATGGCAGCAGACCCCGCGCTCTGGGAGAAAACCATACATTCCGAAGACAGGCTGAGGGTCATCGCAAAATTCACTCGCGCGGTAACGGAACAGGAGAGTGGTGAAATCGAATACCGCATCGTGCACCGGGACGGCGACGTGCGCTGGGTGGTGGACAGGTACTCATTCGAGCACGATGCCGCGGGCAAGGTAATCGCCCTGACCGGCATCATGTCCGACATCACCGAACACAAGCACGCCGAATGGCAGCGCGAACAGGCCGAGGAGCGTTTCCGGCAGCTGGCCGAGAACATCCGCGAGGTGTTCTGGCTGACCGACCCGCAGAAAAGCGCGATGCTGTACGTGAGCCCGGCCTACGAGGCGATCTGGGGCCGCCCCACCGCCTCGCTGTATGCCAGCCCCCGCAACTGGCTGGAGGCTATCCACCCGGACGACCGCGCTAACGTTGAAGCTGCCTTATACCTCCAGGAGACCGGGAACTACGACGAGAAGTACCGCATCGTCCGCCCCGACGGCGGGGTCCGCTGGATCCACGATAAGGCCTACCCGGTGCGGGATACGCACGGTGCGGTGTACCGCATCGCCGGCGTCGCCGAAGACATCACCGATCAGATCAAGCTCGAAGGCCAATTGCGCCAGTCGCAGAAGATGGAGGCCGTGGGCCAGCTCTCGGGCGGCATTGCGCACGACTTCAACAACCGCCTGACGGTGATCATGGGCAACCTGCAACTTTTGCAGCGGAAGCTGAAAGACGATCCTGCGGCCGCCGCCATGATCGACTCCGCGCTGTCCGCCTCCGGCGGGGCCGCCGACCTCACGCGCCGCCTTCTCGCCTTCTCGCGCCAGCAGGTGCTGGAGCCGGCCGTGCTCGATGTCAATACATTGATCACCGGCATGCAGGATCTGCTGGCGAAGACCCTGGGCGAGACCGTGGAAATCGTGACCTTGCCGGGACCGGCTCTGTGGCCGGTACAGACTGACCCGCATCTGCTCGAGAACGCGGTCCTGAACCTCGCCATCAACGCCCGCGATGCGATGCCAAAGGGCGGCACGCTCACCCTCGAGACCGCCAACATCAAGCTCGGTGAGGACTACGTCGCCGCCCATCCCTACACGGTACCGGGTGAGTATGTGTTCATTGGCATCAGCGACACCGGCCAGGGCATGAACGAGGAAATCAAGCGGCGCGTGTTCGAGCCGTTCTTCACCACGAAGCCCCAGGGCAAGGGCACGGGGCTCGGCTTAAGCATGGTGTACGGGTTCGTGAAGCAGGCCGGCGGCCATATCGAGGTCTATTCCGAAGAAGGGCATGGTACGAGTTTCAAGATCTACCTGCCGCGCGTTTTTGCCGGCGACGAGGCCGACGCGGCCCCGCGAAAGGCCGGTTCCGGCCAAACTATCCGGCTTACCGGCAAGACTATCCTGCTGGTGGAAGACGAGCCGGAGGTACGGGCCATTTCCTCCGCTTTGTTGAACGAGCTGGGCTGCCGCTTGCTTATCGCCGAAAACGGCCCTGCGGCCCTCAAAATTGCCGCCGGGCATCCGGATATCGACCTGTTGTTTACCGACATGATCATGCCGGGCGGTCTGACCGGGATCGAACTCGCCGCGCAGTTGCGGGAGCAGCGGCCGGATCTGAAAGTCCTGTACACCTCCGGTTATGCGCCGCAGGCCGCCGCCAATCGCCTGGCCATCGAGCACCCGAACGACGCCTGGCTGGCGAAACCATACATGCCTGACGATCTCCTGGCGGCGGTATGCAAAGCCCTCGTTGCAAATTAAACAGGGGAAAGGGGCATTTTGATTTTCATGATTTATGTCAATACAGGCGGAACAATTCCCAGTCATCATAGAGTTGAAAAATATTCACCCCCACCTGACCCTCCACTTGAAAAGGGGAGGGCGAGGGTGGGGGTGAATAAAAAACGTAATTCCGGAAAAAATCATTCTGAAAAATCAGAGTGTCTCAATTCACTCCTTTTGCCCGGCACTACCTGCGCTAATCTTCTGTAACAGCAACTCCCTCGCCTCCCGGTCAACGACGTTCTTCATCGCCCGGTTGAACGCGGTGACCTTCTCATCATGCGCTTTTAACAACTTTTCCAGTTGCAGGCTTTCCGCCAGTGTGGGATTTCCGCCGTGACGGTATTTCCGGTCGAGATCCTGCAGGTAACCGAAATATGCCGACTTGCTCCTGCCCATTTCCACGTAAGCGTCCCACGCTTTTCGCGCGTCAGCAGGCAATTGAGTATTCCCGGTCATTAATGTTCAGCCTCAGAGTTTCCTTAACGGTCAGATAGAAACTTTCCCTCCCTCATTCACCATTCACCACTTCTGCCAGGACAGTGCGCAGTGTCCGAACGAAGAGATGAAACCGGTCGTTGGGTGTCCAGAGGCCGGTGCCGCCCGGCGGATCGAACAGTTGTTTGCGCAGGCCCTGCGCCAATTCGATCTGGATCCCGCGCCCGCGGCGGCCGCGGTTGCACAGGTTGGTGGCGCCCCGGCCCTGGCGCGTCGGGCTCGGGTCATGCATGGCGGTGAACCCCACGGCCGTCAGGGCACCTGATACCCGTTCTTCAAGAACCTGATCGAGGCCGCCGGTGTAGATCGATCGCTCCGCGCCTTTCGCGCCGTGGATCGTGATCACGGTCTGCTCCTGCCCGGCCGCCGCCAGCGCCCGCGGTTCGTCAAAACGATCGCTGGTGATGTGCAGGCAATGGTTATTCGCGGACTTTATCCCCTCGAAGGCATAAAACGTGTGTTCTGCGCCGGCGATGGCCTCGGCCAGCGGCGACGTGCCGCGCTCGATCTTCCCGCCGTGCGGCGCCATGACGGCAAAGCCCGTCACGCCGGCGCGCAGGCGGATTCGGTAATCCCGGCCTTCGATCTCGTGCCGGCACAATTCATCGAAGCAGCGATAGCGATCCATCTGACGGCCCTGCGTGAGGGCATACTAAAACCGCCGGTGCCAACGCCTCGAGCCGTGGGCCGGATGGAACAACGGCACGCGGCGGTATTTGAAAAACGGGATCAGCCCCATGCCGGCGATAAACCCGCCGATATGGGCAAACCACGCGACGCCGGGGCTGCCCGGATCGGCGGCCAGGGAGCTGATGATCTGGATCACGAACCAGAAGCCGAGGACCCAGCCCGCCGGCAGGCGCACCAGGTGCAGGTAAAACCCCAGCGGGATGGCGACCAGCACGCGGGCATGAGGATACAGCAGGAGGTAGGCGCCGAGCACGCCCGAGATCGCGCCGCTGGCGCCGATCATCGGGATCGTGGAGTCGGGATTCTGCATGACCTGGCCGACCACGGCGGCAATGCCGCAGAGAAAATAAAAGATTATGAAACGCCCATGGCCCATGGCGTCTTCCACGTTGTTGCCGAAGATCCAGAGGTACAGCATGTTGCCGGCCAGGTGCATGAAGCCGCCGTGCATGAACATCGACGTGAAGACGGTGAGTTCCGCGGGAATGAGCGCCAGCGGCTCGGGCAACTGCGCGTTGCCGAGCAGGACCGCCGGGATCACCCCGAGGCTGAGGACGGCGGCCTCGCCCCCTTCGGGGCCGAGGGACACCTGCCACAGGAACACGAGCACGCTGAGGCCGATGAAGAATACCGTCAGGACCGGCGTGATTTCGGTGGGGTTATCGTCGTG
>CAZXGW010000132.1:0-4778 GCA_964640355.1 uncultured Enterobacteriaceae bacterium | reverse complement strand
GTAGCCGAAGACATAGCGGTCAGGGACGGTGAGGCCGGTGAAATCCGCCCTGGGCAGCGGCCTCTCCCGCCCGATCTGCTTGTCCACAAGCACGGCGGTATGGATGCTTGCCACCCCGATCCGCCTGCATTCCTCGATGATGGCGGAAAGCGTTATGCCTTCATCGAGAATGTCATCCACGAGGAGGACGTGTCGCCCTTTCAGTGCAGGGCCCGGGGCCTTCAGCCAATGTATGGCGCTGCCCTTTGTCTCGCCCCGGTAGCGCGTGACGTGCACGTAGTCGACCTGCAGGGGAAAATTGAGGCGGGGAAGGAGCCGGCCCACCGGCACCACCGCGCCGATCATCAGGCACAGCACCACCGGGTTCTTGTCGGCCAGCGCATCGGTGATGGCTTTTGCCATGCGATCCAGTGCTGCCTCCACCGCCTCGGCGGGATAAAGCAGTACCGCGTCCGCCAGGGCCTGCTCGGCCTGCTGCCTGTCATTCACCGGTTCGCTCATCGGCGATGTTAATCAACCGGCGCTATTTGACCAGCCGGCGGCCGGTCCAGTCGCGGGCAAACTGCCAGGCGGAGCGGCCGCTGCGCGAGCCGTGTTCGAGGGCCCATTTCAGCGCCGCCTGGTGCATGGCGTCCCGGTCGGCGGCCGGTGCCTGCATCCGGCCCAGCCAGTGGTCGACGATGGCCAGGTACTCGTCCTGGCGGAATGGATGAAAGGCGAGCCAGAGGCCGAAACGCTCCGACAGGGAGATTTTTTCCTCGACAGCTTCGCTGAGGTGCAGTTCGCCTTCGACATTCCGGCTGCCCAGGTTATCGCTCATGACTTCGGGCACGAGATGGCGCCGGTTGGAGGTGGCGTAGATCAACAGGTTATCCGGCGTGCTGTTGACCGATCCGTCCACGAAGATCTTCAGCGTCTTGTAACTCGGGTCGACCGCCTCGAACGACAGGTCATCGCAGAACAGGATGAAGTGCGCTCTCATCCCGTCTATTTTTTCCATCAGCAGAGGCAGGTCGGTAAGGTATTGCCCTTCGATCTCGATGAGCCGCAGTCCTTCCACGGCGTATTTGTTGAGGAGCGCCTTGACCAGCGAAGACTTGCCGGTGCCGCGCGGGCCCCACAGCAGGGCGTGATTGGCGGGCAGGTCCTGGAGGAATTGCCGGGTGTTGCGCTCGATCTCCTGTTTCTGCCGGTCAATGCATTGCAGATCGGACAGGGTGATGTCGGCGGCATGCCGGACCGGTGCCAGTGTTCTCCCCGGCCCGTGTGGCCGCCAGCTGAAGGCGGTATGGGCAGCGATGTCCGGTGTCGCTCCCTGGATCGGCAGAAATGTTTCCAGCCGATCGAGCAGGGCATTGGCACGCGTGAAAAACTCCGCGGCCCCGGCCGATGTTTGTGGCCGGGAGGCCGTGCCGGCTGGGCGGCGACGACGGGTTGGTGGCTGGTTCGGCAAGGTAGCGTGTTTATAACATGATTTTTTATATAAAACAGCAGCTTATCTCAAAACACCGGGAAGGTAAAAGAATGATTAACTCTCTCCATCCAGCTACCGGTAGGTGCTGGCCCGCACCAGGTGTTTCATGACGTATTATTTTTTAACTTATAGCTTATGACTTATCGCTTATAACTGGTAACTTATGACTGGTCTTTAACAACAAGAATTTGATACGCTGTCCGGGTTTTCCGAGCGAGGTTCCCCCTGGAGATCAGCAGCCTGGTATGCCGCATCCAAGAATAATTGGCACCGGAGGATCCGACCCCACCTGAAAAATCATACCGCAAGAGAGAAATGCCATGTTTAGCAAAAAAATGAAAATCGCTGACTTCGACAAGAAGCTCTGGAAGGCGATGGAAGGCGAAAGACGCCGGCAGGAAGAACATATCGAACTGATTGCCTCCGAGAACAATACCAGCCCCCGGGTACTGGAGGCGCAGGGCTCCGTGCTGACGAACAAGTACGCCGAGGGTTATCCCGCCAAGCGTTATTACGGTGGTTGTGAATACGTGGATATCGCCGAGCAACTCGCGATCGATCGCGCAAAGAAGCTGTTCGGGGCCGATTTCGCCAATGTCCAGCCGCATTCCGGGTCGCAGGCCAACGGCGCGGTCTATCTCGCCCTGATCCAGCCCGGCGATACCATCATGGGCATGAGCCTGTCCGACGGCGGCCATCTCACGCACGGCGCCAAGGTGAACGTGTCGGGCAAGATCTATAACTCCGTCCTGTACGGGCTCAATCCCAAAACCGGGGAGATCGATTACAACGCCGCGGAAAAGCTGGCGTTGCAGCACAAGCCGAAGCTGATCATGACCGGTTTTTCCGCCTACTCCCGGATACTCGACTGGGCCCGGTTCCGCGCGATCGCCGACAAGGTCGGCGCCTACCTCGTCGCCGATATCGCACACGTGGCGGGTCTGGTCGCCGTCGGCGAATATCCCAGCCCGGTCCAGATCGCGGATGTCACCACCACCACGACCCACAAGACCCTGCGCGGCCCACGTTCCGGGCTCATCATGGGGAAAAGCAATCCCGAGATTGAAAAGAAGATCAATTCCATGGTGTTCCCGGGCTACCAGGGCGGGCCGTTGATGCACGTCATCGCGGCGAAAGCGGTGGCGCTGAAGGAAGCGATGCAGCCGGAATTCAGGACCTATATCCGGCAGGTCAAGAAAAACGCCCAGGTGATGGCAAAGACCTTCATGGACCGCGGTATCAAGGTGGTGTCCGGCGGTACGGACAATCACTTGTTTCTTGTCGACCTGATCGACAAGGGGCTGACCGGAAAGGAAGTGGATGCGGCGCTCGGCCGGGCCAATATCACCGTCAACAAGAACGCCGTGCCCAACGATCCCCAGTCGCCCTTTGTCACCAGCGGGATCCGCATCGGCACACCCGCGATGACCACCCGCGGCTTCAAGGAAAAGGAGAGCATCCAGATAGCCACCTGGATCTGCGATATCATTGACAACATGGGAGACAGGCGAGTGGAGAGGCGCGTGAAGGCGGAAGCGCTGAAGCTCTGCAAGCGTTTCCCGGTGTACGGCAAATAGGACCACTTTGCAGCGGAATCACCGGCCGGCAATCCGTCCTGGCGGCATGGCCAGCCGCTTTCCGCCGCCCGGCCGCCGGCTTTGCCGGTATCAGGACTAGACCATGCGGTGTCCCTTCTGTTCAAACATGGATACCCGCGTCATCGATTCCCGCCTGGTCGGCGAAGGGGATCAGATCCGGCGCCGCCGTGAATGTGTCCGCTGCAAGGAGCGCTTCACGACGTACGAATCGGCGGAGTTGAATTACCCGCGCATCATCAAGTCAGACGGCCGCCGCGAGGCCTTCCGGGAAGAGAAGCTGCGCAACGGCATCCTGAAGGCACTGGAAAAGCGCCCGGTGGAAATGGAGCGCGTCGACCGCGCGATCTCGGTGATCAAGCACAAGCTCCGCGCCCTCGGCGATCGCGAAGTGAAATCGCGCAAGCTCGGGGACTGGGTAATGGAGCAGTTGCGCGGCCTGGACCAGGTGGCCTACGTCCGGTTTGCCTCCGTGTACCGCAGTTTTGAAGATGTGCGCGCCTTCCTCGACGAAATTGAACGGCTCGAAAACGAATTGCCTCCGGAACTCAGGAAAAGCCAGCTTGACCTGTTGCCACTCGATGGTGACAAGAGTTGAAGTGGACTGAAGCGGACCACCATTACATGTCCCGCGCCCTGCAGCTCGCCCGGCGCGGTATCTATACCACCCCGCCCAATCCCAGCGTCGGCTGCCTCCTCGTCAGGGATGGCGGGATTGTCGGCGAAGGCTGGCATCATCACGCCGGCGGCCCGCATGCCGAGATCGAGGCGCTGCGCCAGGCCGGGGAAAAAGCGAAGGGCGCGGAGTGTTACGTCACGCTGGAGCCCTGTGCGCATGCCGGCCGGACGCCGCCCTGTGCCGCGGCGCTCGTCAGCGCCGGGATAAGGCGCGCCGTCATCGCCGCGGAGGACCCGAACCCGCTCGTCGGTGGACGGGGCATACAGGAACTCGAGGCCGCCGGCATCAGGACGGAGACGGGGCTCCTCAAGGCACAGGCCCAGGCCATTAACCCCGGTTTTGAAATGCGCATGCGCAAAGGCCGCCCATACGTGCGCTGCAAGCTGGCGATGAGCATCGACGGCCGCACGGCGCTCGCCGGTGGTGAGAGCCAGTGGATCAGTTCCGAGGCCGCCCGCCGCGACGGCCAGCGCCTGCGCGCGCGGAGCTCGGCCATTATGACCGGCGTAAATACCGTGCTGGCGGATGACCCGGCTCTTACGGTGCGCGATGTGGACACCGCCGGCCGGCAGCCGCTCCGCGCCATCCTCGACCGGCAATTGCGCACGCCGGCCACAGCGAGAGTGCTGGCCGAAGCGGGCGAGACGCTCATCTTTGCCGCAGGCGGGGAGGAAAATCGCGCAGGCGGGGGGGATGATCGGAGAAACGAGCTGGAAGCGGCAGGCGCCCAGGTCGTCCTGCTGCAGGAGAGTGAAGATCGGGATTTTCTGAATGCCGTGCTGCGCTACCTGGCCGAGGAGCGGGAAGTGAACGAGGTCCTGCTGGAATCGGGCGCGACGCTCGCCGGGAAAATGCTCGAGGCGGGGGTGCTCGATGAGATCATCATTTATATGGCCCCCGTGCTGCTGGGGAGAAACGCGAGATCGCTTTTTAACCTGGAAGGCATCACGACCATGTCGGATCGCGTGGCGCTGAACTACACGGACCTGCGCATGGTGGGCCCGGATGTACGAATAACGTTAAAACCAGT
>CAZXGW010000131.1:0-4793 GCA_964640355.1 uncultured Enterobacteriaceae bacterium | reverse complement strand
CTCAGTCCTGTCTTTTAAAAAGGTATATCGTCATCAAACTCCTCGGCCGGCTTGCTGCCCGAGGCCGCCTTCGCGGGGGCTCTTTCCTCGGCCGGAGTCTGGTCGAAATCGGATGGTGCAGTGGTCCTGTTGGCGGGGCTGCCGAGCATCTGCATCTCGCCGGCGACGATCTCGGTGGTATAGCGATCATTGCCATCCTTGTCCTGCCATTTGCGGGTCTGCAGCCGGCCCTCGATGAAGACCTGTGACCCCTTTTTGAGGTATTCCCCCGCAATCTCGGCGAGCCGCCCGAAAAATACCACGCGATGCCATTCCGTGCGTTCCTGCTGTTCGCCGCTCTCCTTGTCGCGCCAAACACCTGTCGTCGCAAGGCTGATATTGGTGACGGCAGAACCACCGGCGGTATAGCGGACCTCCGGATCGTTGCCCAGGTTCCCTATCAATATGACTTTATTGACGCCTCTGGCCATGGTCGTTCCTCCTTTTATTTACGTGTCTTCCTGTGACAATCCACTATACCGAAACAGGTCGTAAGTTGTAAGCAAAAACCCGCTCATTCCGCCGAATTCCCGGTGAATGCCGTGGCGCCAATCCCGTCAGGGACAGGGTGGCACGGCCGGTTCCGGCATGAACCGGATGATGATGAACCAGAGGACGGCCAGTGCGCCGCCAAACAGGAACACGGCGCTCTGGCCGAAATGCTGGAAGATCTGGCCGCCCGCGTAACCGCCCGCAAAGGTGCCGATGAACTGGCTGGTGGAAAAGATGCCGAGCGCAGCACCCTTGTGGGCGCCATCGGCAAGCTTCGAGACCAGCGACGGCAGCGTGGCCTCGAGGTAGTTGAAGGCCGTGAAGAATATCACCAGCAGTACGGCAACCTGGCGCAGCGAGATCGGCAGGAAATGGAGGCCGAACTGGGAAAGCATGATCAGCACAATCGCGCCGCTGATAATCTGCTTCACCCGGTTGAGTTTTTCCCCGTAGATGAGAAACGGCAGCATGATGAGCGCCGAGAGGACCAGCACCGGCAGGTACATCAGCCAGTGATCCGCCGTTTTGAGGCCTACCCCGTCGCGCAGCACGAGGGGTATGACGATGAAGCTGGACACGAGCAGCATGTGCAGGATGAAGATGCTGAGATTGAGGCGCAGAAGATCCCGGTTGCGCAGGACGCCGGCGAGGTCCCGGCCGCCGCTCCAGCCGCCATTGGGCATGGCGCCGGGCGCTGCTGCCGGGACCACGCCGAACAGTACCGCGATGGCCAGCAGCGCCAGCGCCGCCCCCAGGAAAAACAGGCCGGGGACGCCGATGTAAGGGTCGAGTACCGGCCCGATGACAAACGCGAGTGCAAAGGCAAACCCCACGCTGATGCCGATCAGGGCCATGGCCTTGGTGCGCTGCGGCGCTCGGGTCAGGTCCGCGGCCAGCGCCATGATCGCGGCGGCGATGGCGCCTGCACCCTGCAGCGCCCGGCCGAGGATGATGATCGGGAGGGAGTCAGCCGCCCCGGCGATGACGCTGCCCAGGGCAAAGATCAGCAGGCCGGCGGCGATGACCGGTTTGCGGCCGATGCGGTCCGACAGCAGGCCGAACGGGATCTGGAAAACCGCCTGGGTGAGCCCGTAGCTTCCCAGGGCAATGCCGATGAGCGCGGGCGTGGCCCCGGGCAGACCCTGCGCGTACAGGACGAAGACCGGCAGGATGAGGAAGAGTCCCAGCATGCGCAGGAAAAAGATCAGGGCGAGCGCCAGGCTGCCCCGCAATTCGGTCCTTGTCATCCTGTCACCCGGCGTCATCCCGACTTCTCTTTGCCTCTGGCGGTCAAAAACACTTATATTAGCAGTTTGTCTTTTTTCCATCGAAACCGGAGGCAGGGCGAACCAACTCCATGATGAATTTCATCCACATCCGCGGGGCGCGCACCCATAATCTCAAGAATATCGATCTCGATATACCCCGCGATCGCCTGATCGTCATCACCGGACTGTCCGGTTCGGGCAAATCCTCGCTTGCCTTCGATACTATCTACGCCGACGGCCAGCGCCGCTACGTCGAATCCCTGTCCGCCTATGCACGGCAGTTCCTGTCTGTGATGGAAAAGCCGGACGTCGATTACATCGAGGGTCTTTCGCCCGCGATCTCCATCGAACAGAAATCTACCTCGCACAATCCCCGTTCCACCGTGGGTACGATCACCGAGATCTACGATTACCTGCGGCTGCTGTTTGCACGTGCCGGCGAGCCACGCTGCCCCGATCACGGCGTCCGGCTGACGGCGCAGACCATCAGCCAGATGGTGGACCAGGTGCTGGCGCTGCCTGAGGGCGAGCGCCAGATGCTGCTTGCACCGGTGGTGCGGGGGCGCAAGGGTGAACACCTGCAGTTGATCGAGCGGCTGCGCAGCGAAGGCTTCATCCGGGCACGGATCGACGGCCGGGTGGTGGAGCTTGACCAGGCACCGGCGCTGGATCTCCGTAAAAAGCACGATATCGAGGTGGTCATAGACCGGTTCCGGGTGCGGCGGGAAACCACGCCGGGATCGGGACAGGATCTGGCCCTGCGCCTCGCGGAATCGTTCGAGACGGCCATCCGCCTGTCGGACGGGACGGCGAAGATCGTGTCGATGGGTGACCCCAGGCGGGAAGAGCTGGCGTTTTCCGCCCGGTTTGCCTGCAGCCGCTGCGGCTACAGCCTCAACGAACTCGAACCGCGCCTGTTTTCATTCAACAACCCCGCTGGCGCCTGCCCGGAGTGCGACGGCCTGGGCGTGATCCAGTTCTTCGACCCGGAGCGGGTGGTCCAGCACCGGGAACTGAGCCTGCCGGGCGGCGCGGTCCGCGGCTGGGACCGGCGCAACGCCTATTACTACCAACTGATCAAATCCCTCGCCGCCCATTATCGGTTTGACATCGATACGCCGTTCGGCAAATTGCCGCGCCGTATTCGGGACGTCATCCTCTACGGCAGTGGCGATACCGAGATCGCGTTCGATTACCTGCACGAACGCAAGGGCACGATCCGGCGCGTGCATCCGTTCGAGGGGGTTATCCCGAATATCGAGCGGCGCTACCGGGAAACCGATTCCCTGATGCTGCGCGAGGAACTGGCCAAGTACCTGAGCAGCAAGCCCTGCCCGTCCTGCCACGGCACGCGCCTGAACCGGGAGGCACGGCACGTGTTCATCAACGGCCATGCGCTGCCCGATATTACGGCGCTGCCGGTCGATCGGGCGCGGCGGTTTTTTGCCAATCTGGTCATTGAAGGCCAGCGGGGCGAGATCGCCGCCCGGATCCTGAAGGAGGTCAACGAACGCCTGCAGTTTCTCATCAACGTCGGCCTCGACTACCTGGCGCTCGATCGCAGCGCGGAAACCCTCTCCGGGGGCGAGGCACAGCGTATCCGCCTCGCCAGCCAAATCGGTGCCGGCCTGGTCGGCGTCATGTATATCCTGGATGAGCCGTCCATCGGCCTGCACCAGCGCGACAACCGGCGCCTGCTGGCCACCCTTGCCCATCTGCGCGACCTGGGCAACACCGTGATCGTGGTCGAACATGACGAGGAGGCCATCATGGAGGCCGACCACGTCATCGACATGGGGCCCGGCGCCGGAATCCATGGCGGCGGCATCGTGGTGCAGGGCACGCCCCAGGATATCGCCAGACACCCCACCTCCCTGACCGGCCAGTACCTGTCCGGTCGCAGGCGTATTCCCGTGCCTGAGCGCAGGCGCTCCGTGGACCGGAAATACCTGCTGCGGGTGAAGGGCGCTTCCGGCAACAACCTGAAAAAGATCGACGTCGAATTCCCGATCGGGCTCATGATCTGCGTCACCGGCGTTTCGGGATCGGGCAAGTCCACGCTGGTCAATGAGACCCTGTACAAGGTGGCGGCCCGGGAGATCTTCGGTTCGAGCCTCAAGCCGGCGGACTGTGCCGCGGTGGAGGGGCTCGAGCATTTCGACAAGGTGGTGGACATCGACCAGAGCCCCATCGGCCGCACGCCGCGATCCAATCCCGCCACCTACACCGGCCTGTTCACCCCCATCCGCGAACTCTACGCCCAGACGCCGGAGGCGCGTTCGCGCGGCTACCTGCCGGGGCGCTTCAGTTTCAATGTCCGGGGCGGGCGCTGCGAGGCCTGCCAGGGCGACGGCGTCATCAAGGTGGAGATGCACTTCCTGCCCGACATCTACGTCACCTGTGACGTCTGCAAGGGAAGGCGCTACAACCGCGAGACGCTGGACATCCGCTACAAGGGCAAAAACATCCACGAGACCCTGGAGATGACGGTTGAAGAAGCGCGGACCTTCTTCGACCCGGTCCCCGTGATCGCGCGCAAGCTGCAGACGCTGATGGACGTGGGTCTGTCGTATATCAAGCTCGGCCAGAACGCGACGACGCTTTCAGGCGGCGAGGCGCAGCGCGTCAAGCTGTCGCGCGAGCTGTCCAAGCGGGATACCGGCAAGACCCTTTACATCCTGGATGAGCCTACGACGGGGTTGCATTTCCAGGACATCCAGCAGCTCCTGAACGTGCTGCACCGCCTGCGCGATCACGGCAACACCGTCGTCGTCATCGAGCATAATCTCGACGTGATCAAGACCGCCGACTGGATCATCGACCTCGGGCCGGAAGGCGGGGATGGCGGCGGCGAGGTGATCGCCACCGGTACCCCGGAGCAGGTGGCCGTAAATCCCCGCTCCCATACCGGAAGGTACCTGAAAGATATCCTGGCCCGGGGCCGCCCCCCGGCTTCGAAAGCCGGCAGGCGGCCGAAGGAAATCGTGATGGAAT
>CAZXGW010000130.1:0-4848 GCA_964640355.1 uncultured Enterobacteriaceae bacterium | reverse complement strand
CGCCAGTCGAAGGAGGGATCGGCGATGGCCAGGAAGGACGAATTGACGAGGGATTCCCGGGTGTTGTAGCGGAGCGGCTGAAAATCGGTGTCCGTCACGATCCCGCCCGCTTCCTCGACGATGCACTGCGCGGCGGCCGTGTCCCATTCGGACGTCGGCCCGAACCGGGGATAGATGTCCACGCGGCCTTCCGCGACCAGGCAGAATTTCAGCGCGCTGCCGATGGCGATGACTTCCGCCTCCTTCATCCTGTCGATGAAGGCCTGTTGCTTCGCGCTGCCGTGAGAACGGCTGCCGGCGATGGTGATTTTATCCATCTTTGTTTTCCTGGCCTTGAGCGCTTCGGGCGCCTTGTTACTCTCCTGTTTGAAGGCGCCATTCCCCCTTGAGGCAAAATAGGTGATGCCCGATACCGGGACTTCGACGACACCAATGACCGGCTGGTGTTGCTCGATGAGGGCGATATTGACGGTAAATTCGCCGTTGCGCTTTACGAATTCGCGCGTCCCGTCGAGGGGGTCGACGAGCCAGTACCGTTGCCAGCGCTTGCGGTCGGCGTAAGGTACGCTCGCCGACTCTTCCGAGAGGATGGGTATGGCCGGGTCGAATTTTTCAAGTAGCGCGCAGATCGTATCGTGCGATGCCATGTCGGCGGCGGTAAGGGGGGAACGATCGTCCTTGCGGCTTATGCTAAAATCCGAATCGTAGATTTCCAGTATTCTCAAAGACGCTTCGCGCGCGATGTTACAGACTTCGGCGGTGATCTCCCGCAGGTTCAGGCTGTTGACCCCGGCCATGGCCATCATGATAGCGGGTATTTCAGGGCAATAGTATCCATAAGACTTCCCGGACGACTTTATACCAGGACCACAGGACATGATTGAATGGAGCCGGATCGAAACGGTGCTGCTGGATATGGACGGCACCCTGCTCGATCTTTATTTCGATAACTATTTCTGGCAGGAATACCTGCCCGTTTACTGGGGGAAACGGCATGGCCTCGATGCAGAAAGCGCCAAGCGGGAACTCCTGCCCCGGTTCAGGAGCCGGGAAGGCACCCTGTCCTGGTCCTGCCTGGAATACTGGACGAATGAACTCGGGATAGACGTTTTAAAACTGAAGTCGGACGTGGAAGACCTGATCCAGGTCCGTCCCCACGCACTCGAGTTTCTTAACGCCGTGAAAAACAGCGGCAGGAAAACCGCGATGGTGACCAACGCACACCGGGATCTCATCCGCCTGAAGCTCTCCCGGACGGGCATCGGCGCGTATTTTGAACATATTGTCAGCGCACATGATCTCGGCACGCCGAAGGAGCACGTCGCCTTCTGGTCAAAACTGCATGACCGGCTGCCCTACTCGGGCGCCACCACCCTCCTGGTTGACGATAATCTCACGGTGCTCCGCGCGGCGCGGGAATACGGCATCGCCTATCTTTACACCATTGCGAAGCCGGACAGCCGCGCCCCCGTGCGTGATAGCGGGGAATTCATGCCCATCGAAAGTTTCAGGGAGGTTCTGCCGGCAATTTAACCGGGCCGGCAGGCAAAGAGGCAGTCCCAGACAGGGTGATCCTGTTGCCGGCCCTTGCTTTCGAATTTCGTATAGGGCCGCCAGCGCGGCCGCGGGCTGTAGCGCCCTTCGCCCGCAAGGTTGATGTATCCGGCGTGCGTTTCAAATACCTCCAGGATTTGTTCGGCGTAATCCTGCCAGTCCGTGGAAATGTATATCCGGGCGTTCTCTTTCAGGCGTGGTTTCAGGATGTTCAGAAATTCATGGTTGATCAGGCGCCGCTTGTGATGGCGTTTTTTCGGCCAGGGGTCCGGGAAAAATATACAAACGCCATCCAGGCTGTTGGCCGGCAGCATGTGCGCCAGCACCTCGCACACGTCGTGACTGATCACGCGGATGTTCGTTAACTTGCGGGCGGCCGCCTGCCTGAGCAGGCTGCCGACGCCCGGCCGGTGCGTCTCCACGGCGAGATAATCGTTTTCCCGGCTGGCCTGTGCCATGGCCACGGTGGCGTCACCCATACCCGGGCCGATATCCAGGATTTTCGGCGCAGGCCGGCCGAAGACGGCATCCAGATCGATCTCCCCGGCGCGGTAATCGATGCCGTAACGGCTCCAGTAATGTTCGAGGGCGCGTTTTTGCCCCGCGGTCATGCGGCCTTCACGCCGCACGTAACTGCGGATCTTCCGCCCGGGTTTATCCATCCTGCACCGGCCGGTGTTGAAAACGGGAAGCGGGAGGGCGGCTAGAAAAAGGTGCCGTCAATGGGCGAGGAGGCGCTGGCATACGCGCGGCGGGGGATGCGGCCTGCAAGGTAGGCCTCGCGGCCGGATTCCACCGCCTTTTTCATGGCGGACGCCATCAACACCGGGTTCCGGGCCTGGGCGATGGCGGTATTCATCAACACGCCGTCACAGCCGAGTTCCATGGCGATGGTGGCGTCCGATGCCGTGCCGACGCCGGCATCGACCAGGATGGGCACGGAGGCGTTTTCCACGATGGTCCGGATATTGTAGGGATTCCGGATGCCGAGCCCCGACCCGATGGGTGCGGCGAGCGGCATGACGGAGACGCACCCCATCTCTTCAAAGCGCCTGGCCATCACCGGGTCATCGTTGGTGTATACCATGATCAGGAAGCCCTCGCGGATGAGTTTTTCCGCGGCCTTCAGGGTTTCGGGAATGTCAGGAAACAGCGTTTTCTCGTCTCCCAGCACTTCCAGCTTGACGAGCGTGTTGCCGTCGAGCAGTTCCCGCGCAAGGTGGCACGTCCTGATGGCCGACTCCGCGTCGTAACAGCCGGCGGTGTTGGGCAACAGGGTGTACCTGTCCGGCGGAATGACGTCGAGCAGGTTGGGTTCCCCGGGGGTCTGGCCGATGTTCGTGCGGCGTACGGCGACGGTGACGATCTCCGCGCCGCTCGCCTCGATGGCCAGCTTTGTCTCGTCGAGATCCCGGTATTTACCGGTGCCGACCAGCAGTCTCGAGTGGTAAGTCCTGCCGGCAACCACCAGCGCGTCGTCTTCAGGTGTCTGGGTTACGGTCATGGGATGGGCCTGGTGCAAGGACGCTTACTCCCGTCCGCCTCCAACGGCGCGGACGATTTCCACACTGTCACCCGGACAGATCTTGCGCGAACCGAACTGGCTGCGCGGAACGATCTTCCGGTTGATCTCCACCGCCAGGCGGCCTTCGAGATCCAGTTCACGAAGAAGGTCATCGATCGTGATGTCGTTGCCGGTATGGTGCGACTTGCCGTTGAGGATGATCAGCATTGATGGGTACAACGTGGCGGGGGATCGCGGTGTTACAGCTCCACGCGAATCCCCTCGCGTGCTATATGGCATTTCAGGGGTGAGTTTTTGCCATTCACGATCTTGCCGGCGTGTTCATCGATCGCCCTGATCTTGTCGTCGTTGTAGTTGGGATCATGATGATAGAGGTAAAGTTCTTTCACGCCCGCCTCGATGGACATGTTGATGGTGTCTATGTAGCAGGAATGCCCCCAGCCGCGCTTGAGTTCGTAATCTTCGGGGGTGTACTGCGCATCGTGGATCAGGATGTCCGCGCCCCGGATCATTTCGAGTTCGGTCTGGTGTTCTTCCTTTACCATCGCTTCGTACAGGGTTTTTTCCTCCTCGCTGAATTCCGCGCGGCGGTGGCTCAGGGCCTTTCTTATGAAATTGCATTCGTTGTCCGAAATATAAATGATGACCTTGTCATTGACCTCGATGCGGTAACCGTAGGTCACTCCCGGGTGATGCACGCTGCCGTAGCGGATATTGATCGGCCCGTGGTTGAAGCCGTCGTTGCTCGGCGAGAGGTATTGTATGTTTGCCAGCCAGGTCTCGGTGCCGACGGGGAAATAGGGAGCACGCATCTGTGAGGCGATGTGCCTGTTTATTTCGCTTTTGTCCACGCCCGGGCCGAAAAAGCTGATTTTCCAGTCGGGAGAGAAGGCCGGCACGAAAAACGGCAGGCCGCAGACATGATCCCAGTGATAGTGCGTGAGAATGACGAAAAGTTCGCGCACCGCTTTCTGCTTGATTATTTCATAACCGAACGGAATGATGCCGGTGCCGGCGTCGCAGAGCAGAATGTGGTTGTCGGCCCGGATCTCCACGCAGGAGGTATTGCCCCCGACGTCAAGGTGGGAGGCGAAAGGGGCGGCATGCGAGCCGCGCACACCCCAGAAACGGAGGTAGGCGTTACTCATGGAATATTACTGTCCGGATTTTGGCCTGGCTTTGGTATATTTTACTACGACATCCGTGATTGTCTGCATCGGCATGGGCTTGGAGATGTAATCCAGCGCGCCGAGCTCGCTGGCTGCGCGCCGGTCCTGCGTGTAATCCTTCGTGCTGACCATGATCACGGACGTGTCCTGGTGGAGGGGGTTATTGCGTAATTCCCTGAGAAATATCAGGCCGTTTTTGCCGGGCAGGATGATGCTCAATATGAGGAGATCGGGTTTGTGGTCCCGGAGGAATGCCCAGGATTCTTCGGCGGTAGCGAAGACCTGGAGATCGATAGCCAGGTTTTCAGTGCTGCGTTCAAACAGCTTCCTGACCGCCGGACTGTTGTCTATGACCACCACCGTTGGCATTTTTTCAGCCATAACGCCCCTGTTTATGTTGGACCTGGTGGAAAGGATGTCCCCATGCCCGCGTGAACGCAGAGTAACCTGTTGAATATGAAGATTTTTTAATTATTGTTGACCGCCGGTGCCGCGGTCAAGACAAGTTTTATCCTGCTGAATTCGGGCTTACATTAAGTATTTACGGTATTTAGTCAAGGGACCGGCGGCTATCCCGGTGGAAAAACATCACTCCGGCCG
>CAZXGW010000129.1:0-4852 GCA_964640355.1 uncultured Enterobacteriaceae bacterium | reverse complement strand
GGGAGGCTGGTCTTCCCTTATCCTCGCCATAAGCTGATCTTCAAGTTCAATCCGGGCGGTCAGCATTTCGCCGAGCTTCGACAGATCATCCTGAAAACGCTCCAGGTTCCGGTCATCCCGCTCCGCGCTGTAATTTTCGTTGAATTCCAGCGCCGCCTGCGTGGATTGCTCTATCTCCGGATAAATCCTGCCGGCCAGCTGCGCAACGCCCTTCCGCCGCTCCTCGCCCCTGGAGATGCGCTCGTAAAGTCCGAAATGGCCGGCGGCAATATAGTCCACCAGCACCTGGCAGAATTCCTCCAGCAGGTCCGCGCCCGGCCCGTCGATTTTGCCGGGGCCCAGTCGCGACGCCTTCAGCATCAACGCGAGCAGTTGCCTGCGCTCGTTGATCATGTTGTCGATAAGCTGAAGAGAGGTGCTGCGGCGTTCAGTCTTTGTATCGGTTTTGCTGATTCTTTTCTTTCCCACGGTGACTGCATTTTTAACAGCAGCGGCAGGCGATGACAAGCGGATTATGGCGCCGGCCGCCAGCCGCTTTTCCACTCGTCCAGCGGCAATATGAAGGGAGGCTCGCCATTGTCGAGAAACCAGGAGTCAACGGCGTAGCGCCGGTTGTTTTCAAATTCCCTGATGACCGCGGTGAAGTGCGGCACCTCGAGGCTCGTTATGCCGCGGCTGGTCCTGTAATCAACGAGGTGCCACCTGAGCAGTTTTTCCTTCTGCAACATCGTCAGGTAAACGGTGGTATTCGTCGCTTCATCGACGCAATCCATCTGCCCGTCCTGGCCCAGTCCCGCCATGTTTTCTCCCCTGTCGGCGGCCGTGCCGGTTTTCTTGCCGACGATATTTTCGAGCAGCGCGATCGCGGCGCGTATGGCCTCACGCTCTCCGGCGGGCGTCCCGGCGTAGGGGTCGAACAGCCGCTTTACTTCGTCCCACTCCACATCATCCAGGCCAAGCATGGCGAAATGACGGCAGGTATGGCCATAACAAATCGAGAACGCACCAGGTTCGGGGTGCGCGATGAACAACGATTCCCTCATATCCATGAAATCCCGGGCGTTGCGGATGGGGGTTATCGCGGGCGCATGATGCCCCTCCGCAACCGGCGCGGAGCCGCATCCCGCCAGCGGGTAACCGGCGAGAACTGTGGCGGACAGCATCGCCGTCAGCCGGATTAATGAAAGACAGTCGCGGAATACCGCACAAGCTGGACTGTGTGGCATTGTCATCCGGATTTTGCTTACGTGACGATCAGTCATCTGTATGGCCTGTCTGTACCCTTGCCTTTTGTAGCCTGATAAACTGCCCGGCGATTGTCAAACCATAATCGGCCCGCCATTCGGGCTGCGCTATAAACCGGCGGGGACATGAACCTGTTCGACATCATCGCTGTTTTAATCACGCTGACCGCCCTGTTCAGTTACCTGAACTACAGTTACCTCCGGCTGCCGACCACCATTGGCGTAATGCTGATCGCGCTCGCCATGTCATTGAGCCTGATCGTTTTCAAGGCGCTCGGTCTCGATTTTACGTCGCAGGCCGAAGCCATCATCGGCAAGATCGATTTTGATGAAACGCTGATGCACGGCATGTTGAGTTACCTGTTATTTGCCGGTGCCCTGCACGTCAACCTTGATGAGCTGGTCAGGCAGAAATGGGTGATCGGCACCCTCGCCACGCTGGGTGTCCTGATCTCCACCCTGATCATCGGCACCCTGATCTGGCTTGCGCTCAACCTGGTCGGTATCGATCTGGCTTTCATCCATTGCCTGTTGTTCGGCGCCCTCATATCCCCCACCGATCCGATCGCCGTGCTGGCCATATTGCGCCACGCGGGGGTACCCAAGTCCCTGGAGATGAAGATCACGGGAGAATCATTGTTCAATGACGGCGTGGGCGTGGTGGTGTTCATCCTGGTGGCCGGAATTGCCGCGGGCGGCGATGATCTTGGCGCCGGCACAATCGTTGCGATCTTCTTCGAAGAGGCGGTCGGCGGTGCGATCTATGGCCTGCTTCTCGGGTGGATCACCTACTGGATGCTGGCCCGCGTGGACAACTACCAGGTGGAAATCCTGTTGACCCTGGCGCTGGTGACCGGCGGCTATGCCCTGGCGCTGGCCATTCACGTGTCCGGACCCATCGCCATCGTGGTGGCGGGGCTCATGATCGGCAACCATGGCCGGTTGCTGGCCATGAGTGAACTGACCCGGGAACACCTCGATACCTTCTGGGAACTGGTTGACGAGATCCTGAACGCCGTCCTGTTCGTGCTGATCGGGCTCGAAGTGCTGGTCATCAGCTTCAGCCTGAGCACGCTGGCCGCGGGATGCCTGGCGATTATCATCGTGCTGCTCGGGCGTTTCGCCAGCGTCGGCATCCCGATCAACGTCATGCGGACCCGGCGGGAATTCAGCCCGCACGTTGTAAAAATCCTTACCTGGGGCGGGCTGCGCGGCGGCATTTCCGTGGCGCTGGCCCTGTCACTGCCCGCCGGCGCCGAACGAGAAATCATCCTGACCATGACCTACTGCGTGGTGATATTCTCCATTCTGGTCCAGGGCCTGACGGTCGAAAAACTTATCCGTCTTACGTCTCGCCAGGCCTGGTAACTCTCGCCCGACGCCCATGCCGGACCCGGATCGCCCGTACCCGCGCAGGATTATTTCCGGCGGCCAGACCGGTGTGGATCGGGCGGCCCTGGACACGGCCATCGCGCTCGGCATCCCGCACGGCGGCTGGTGCCCGCGCGGTCGCCGGGCGGAAGACGGCGCCATCCACCCGCGTTACGAACTACGGGAAACCGACTCGGAAGAATACGGTGACCGTACGTTTTTCAATGTACGCGACTCAGACGGTACGCTGATCCTGAACAGCGGTGAACTGGAGGGCGGCACCCGGTTCACCGCGGATATTGCCGGCCGGTTGCACCGGCCGGTGCTGATTATCGATCTTGCCGGTACGCCTGGCCTGGAGGCGGCGCGGGATTGGTTATCCCGGAACAGGATTTCCACGCTCAATGTCGCCGGCCCGCGGGAGAGCAGGTGCAGCGGCATCCAACAGCAGGCCGGGGATTTTTTACGGCGGCTGTTGGAGGAATGATGATGCCTGCCGTGTGGAACCATGCACTGCGATCCGGCCGCCGCCGATGCACGCGAGGTAGGCCCCTTCCAGATCGGCGCTGCCGAATACACGGCAGCAGTCCCGCGGCGTGCCGAGAAATTTCATTTCTCCGTCGTGCAGGATCGCCACCCGGTCGCACAGGTCTTCGATATCTTCAAGCAGGTGCGTGCTGTAAAACAGGGACCTGCCGTGCCGTTTGAGGTCATGCAGGTGTTGCCTGAAACCAGCACGTGCGCGCGGATCGAGACCGTTCATGGGTTCGTCGAAAATGAAGAGGTCCTTGCCGCTCAACAGGCAGGCCGCGAGCCCGAGTTTCTGCCCCATGCCCCGCGAGAACTGCCGCACCGGCGTTGACAGCATCCGGTAATCCAGATCAAGAATGGACAACACTTGCCGGATCCTGTCATGCGAAGGTGAAACAGCATAGAGGCCGGCCAGGTAGCTGAGATACTCACCGCCCGTCAGGTACCCGGGCGGCGCAAAGCGCTCCGGCAGGAAGGCCAGCCGCCATCGCGCGGCGGCCAGCCGGTGATCCCGACCGAAAATCCGGATCGTCCCGGAATCGATCGTGCAGAAATCCAGCAGGCTTTTGATCAGAGTGGTCTTGCCGGCCCCGTTAACGCCCACGAGCCCCAGATATTCCCCCTCCTCCAGGCGAAAGCTGATTTCCGACAGGATCGCCGTTTTCCCGTACGCTTTTGCCACCCGCTCAAGCTGCAACGGCGGATCTGTCATCAGGTGCCGATCCGTTCCGTGCGCGCGAATATCACAATCACCGTTCTGCGCAGACAGCCATTTCCGGTCCCCCGCGCATCAATACAGGAATACCAGCCCGCAATCCTGTGCATCACCGGCGATATCGTAATTGCCGCCGGCGTCGATGCACGGTGGCGCGGTCGATACGGCATGGAGAGCGGAGAAGGGATCGGCCCCCGGTCCCGCCGATAAACGCAGCACCCCCGAGGCCGGATTGGCATCATCGATCTTGACGTCCAGTTCCCGCGCGATCCTGACGGGGATCTGCGGCCCGAGATGCAGCGCGAGACGCAGCGACGCCGTGCCGGCGTAATCGGCATTGCGCGTCAGTGTGAGCGCACCGTTAAAGGCATTGACCGGCGCGTTTGCCGCGTAATCGGCATCGTTTGCCGGCGTCGTCGCGGGGTTGTAATTACCCTGGATAAAGTTTGCCTTGGACAACTGCTCCCAGACTGCGGCGGCCTCCTCATAGGTATTGTCGATGCGGCCGTTGCCGTCCGTCGCACTGGCCGCAGCCGGCAGATTTATGGTGGTGCCGATCGCCGTCGATGCCTCGGCAGATGGAAAATCACCCGGCACCTGGCGAAAACGATCGATAAAACCGTAATAAGCCGCCTGGATGCCCGAATTCTGATCCGCGAGATTGCGCACGCGGGCGCTGTTGACCAGCTCCTGGCCCTTGAGGATGCCGGCGAGCAGGAGACCGATGATGACCAGCACCATGGCGATCTCCACGAGGGTAAATCCCGATTGTCCTTTTTTCCCTTTCATGTTCACTGTCCTTGTTCCGTGGATGGGTGTTTTCATGAGGCAGATTACATGCCATGTTTAAATTCCAGAATTTGCCACGGAGTACCACGTCCGGCGAGGACCACCATCACGCGCGAGTGATGGAATTTCAACAATCCGTCAAATCTTCAACTCTCAATCACCCGGAGAAGAGGATTATAGTTTCAACAAATCATTCCAACAT
>CAZXGW010000128.1:0-4870 GCA_964640355.1 uncultured Enterobacteriaceae bacterium | reverse complement strand
GCTATCATCGCGGCGGGCAGCCAGCGGTGTATGGGCATCAATGCCGCCTTGCCGATGCCGTAGATATACAGAAACAGGAGGACGGCGATCCACCCCCCCGCGATCCTCCCCGGCAGTATGCCGCCCGCGGTGAAATCAAGTGTTCCCGCAATTCGCCACGTCCAGATTATCGCGACCAGGAAAAACCCGATGGACGTGGACAGCAACAGGCCGAGATACAGCCTGCCCGCGCGCATGGCCTCGGCGCTCCCCTTGTGCGTGACCAGGGGATAGGTCGTCAGCGTCAGAAACTCGTAAAAAATGAAAAGCGTCAGCAGATTGGCGGCGAATGCAACGCCGATGGTACTGGCGAGCGCGAGTGCAAAAAAGGCATAGAACCGCGTCTGGTGTGACTCGTTGTTGCCCCGCATGTAGCCGATGGAATAGACGGAACTTGCCACCCACAGCAACGAGGCGATCGCCGCGAAAAGCAGGCCGGCCGGTTCAATTTCGAAACCAATGGAGATCCCCGGCAACAGCTCGACCACGTGCAGTGACGGCCGGCCGCCGGCCACGACGTGCGGGATCAGGTAAACGACGCTGACAAACAGGGCGCCGGACGTGATGATTGAAACCGACTCGCGCAGATCGGGCCTGCCTCCCGCCAGCAGTATCAAGACGGCGCCCGCCAGCGGCACCAG
This sequence comes from uncultured Enterobacteriaceae bacterium, assembly GCA_964640355.1. Lineage (GTDB taxonomy): Bacteria > Pseudomonadota > Gammaproteobacteria > Eutrophobiales > Eutrophobiaceae > CAZXGW01. Next base: position 4,190 of record CAZXGW010000128.1, on the reverse strand, counting down.
GAGCGCGCAGGCAATCAACATCTCGGGGTTCATGGTCCAGCTCCCAGCAGATAGTTCGCGGCCTGTTCGGCAAGGCCAATCGTCAGCGAGGTATCAATACCGAAATACAAATTGGCCGCAATCATCGCCCAGAGGGGGATCAGCATGGACAGGGGCGCTTCGGCGACCTCCGCCCTGGCGGGGGATTTCGCATCATCACTGTCCCGGAAATACGCCGTTTCTACCACCCGCCAGATATAAACCACGGCCAGCAGCGACCCGGCGATCACGGCGGCCACAAGCCACCACCAGTCGCGCTCGATGGCGGCCAGCACGAGGTACCATTTGCTGATGAAGCCGACGGTGAGCGGTATCCCGACAAGGCTCAGGCCGGCCACGACGAAGGCGGCCATCGTCCACGGCATCCTTCGGCCGATTCCCCGCAAATCGCCCAGCCTGACGGAGCCGGTTTTGTAATACACGCAGGCCAGGCACATGAACAGCGCGCCTTTCATCAGGGCATGGTTGAACAGGTGGATGATGCCGGCCAGAAGGCCGGTAACGGACACGAGACTTACACCGAGAATCATGTAACCGATCTGGGCGATGCTTGAATAAGCCATCATGCACTTGACGTCATTCTGCCGTATGGCATTGAGAGAACCGCTGAAAATCGCCAGCAGCGCACAGACCAGAAAAACCAGGTCAAGTGATATCACGTCGAAGACGAACGCCGGATTGAATACCGAATAAAGGAAGCGGAGCATGACGTAGATGTAGACCTTGGTCGTGGTGCTGGCGAGGAATACCGAGACAACGGAGGGGGCGAAGGTGTAGGCCCCCGGCAGCCAGAAATGCAGCGGGAAAAGCGCGAATTTGAGGCTGATGCCGACAGTCAGAAACGCCAGCGCCGTTACGATGGTGCGTGTATGCTCCACGTCCGTCAGCCTTGCCCTGAGATCCACGATGTTCAGCGTCCCCGTCATTACGTACAACAGGCCGACGCCAATCAGGAAAAAGGTCGCGCCGATGGTGCCCAGCACCAGGTAACGATAGGCGGCAAGCAGCGCCAGCCTGTCCCTGCCGAGGCTTATCAGGGCATAAGAGGACAGGGAGGAGATCTCGATGAAAACGAACATGTTGAAAACATCGCCCGTAGTTATCACACCGAGCAGGCCGGCGAGGTTCAGGAGGTAGGCGGTATAAAACAGGTAAATCCTGTCCGAAGAAATTTCCCGGATGACACTCTCGCGGGCGAATGAAATTACGACGGCGCCGATGGCGGTCACGATCAGCAGGAGGTAGGCGCTTAACACGTCCAGCCGGTATTCTATGCCCCAGGGGGGATCCCATCCGCCCAGTACGTAGTGAATTTCGCCGGCACGAGAAACGGCGTTGAGAAGCAGGACGGCGATGAAAAAGGCGGTCCAGCTGGCCAGGAATACCAGAACCCACACAGGGTTGTGTCTTCGCAGAACAACGCAAACGGGCGCGGACAGGAGCGGGACAACCACCTGCAGTATCGGAAGATGCGCTATCACGTATCTTCGTCCATGCCGGTAATTTCGTTCTCTTCCATGGTGCCGAACGCCTTGTGGATCCTGACCACCAGCGCAAGCCCGAGCGCGGTGGTTGAAATACCGACCACGATCGCGGTGAGTATCAGGACATGCGGCAGGGGACTGGCATACTGCGTGTATTCCTCTGAAAAAATCGGCGCCGTGCCGCCCTCGAGGTAACCCATGGAGATGAACAGGATGAATACCGAGATCTGGAACAAGTTGAGGCCGATCAGTTTTTTAACCAGATTTTGATGCGAGATGACGATATAGAAACCGCTCATCATCAGTATGATAACCACCCAGTAGTTGTACTCACTGAAGAATTCGGTCATTGATCGATGATCCGCGAGCCAGTGAAACCGGAATCCGTAAATTCATACTCAAAGCCCCGCGAGATGGCGGGGCTGGTCAATTATATCGATTTTAACGTCGTCTGTTGAACCGGAAACCACGCGGTTTCGAAACAGTACCTTTCTTGCTGTATAATCACGGCCGATGAACAACCGCGTTGTCCTGATCGCCGCGATCATGGCAGGCTTCCTCGCGCTGGGCGCGGGCCTCGGCATGTACACTGCCCGCCTGCAGGCGCCCGCCACCCCTGCCCACCCCGGAATTGAAGGCCTGCTCTGGCCGAACCCGAAACAGATCGGACCGTTTTCCGCCGTCACCCAGCATGGCGGAAATTTCGGACTCGGGGATCTTGCCGGAAAATGGTCGTTCCTGTTTTTCGGCTACACCCATTGCCCGGACATCTGCCCCCTCACCCTGACGGCGTTGAACGAGGTTTATCGCGAGCTTGCGCAGGCTGATGCCGCCGGTAACGTGCAGATCGTCTTTGTGACCGTTGATCCCGAGCGCGATACGCCGGAACAGCTGGCCGGTTACGTGAATTATTTCAACAGTGACTTCATCGGCCTGGGCGGGACCCGGGAGCAGATCGAGAGCCTCACCCGGCAGATCGGCGTCGTCTCCATGCGTGGAAACGGAACGTCGCCGGATGACTACACCGTGGATCACACGGCGGCGGTGTTCCTGCTGGACCCTGCAGCGCGGCTGGTCGGCCTGTTCTCGGCGCCGCAGGTGGTTGAGGACGCGGTCACCCGTTTTCTGGCGATCAGGGATTTCCTCGGCAAACAGGGTTGAACGGCATGCGTCTCACGGTTTTGTCGTTCCTGTTCCTTCCGGTCCTGGTTTTTTCCGGCGATGACATCGCCATCAGCAATGCCTGGATCAGCGAGGGGCCGCCGACCGCCCGCGTCACAGCGGGGTACATGGACATCGTGAACAATTCGGATGAACACATTGACCTTGTTGCCGCCGGCAGCTCCCTGTTTGAACGGGTTGAATTTCACCTCACGATGATGGAGAAGGGCGTGGCGAGCATGCAGAAACAGGACGTGATACCGCTGCCCGCGCGATCGAGCTTCAGTTTCGCGCCCGGACGCTATCACCTCATGCTGTTCGACAGCAGCGTTCCCCTGAAGGCAGGAGACGTGGTACCGCTCCGGCTGACGTTCTCGAACGGCAAAAGCCTGGACATTGCGGCGGAAGTCCGGCGCAGTGATTTTCAGCACACGCACCACTGACGCGCACTGTCCTTGCTTTTGCGGGAAGGCGCGGACCGGGTGATTAACGAATAACACCCCGTGATCAGGCCCGATCAAGCGAACCTTGCGGATTACCTCAGGGTGCTGCCGCAGTACCTGGTACCGCAGCACGCCCTGTCCAGGGCGGTTGACCGCCTTGCCCGCTGCCGCTGGGTACCGGTTAAAAACGGGCTGATCAAACTCTTCATCCGCTGGTTTAACGTGGATATGGCGCTCGCCAGGGAGCCGCGCGCGGAAAATTACCACCACTTCAATCATTTCTTTACGCGTGAGCTGAAACCGGGTGTAAGACCGGTAGCGCGGGAGCCGGGGGTGATCGCCTGTCCGATCGACGGTTACATCAGCCAGATCGGCCCCGTGGAATCCGGAGAAATTTTCCAGGCCAAGAACCGGTACTACGATATCGCCGCCCTGCTCGCAGGGGAGAAGGAAACGATCGCGCATTTCCGCGAAGGATCATTTGCGACGTTTTACCTGTCACCACGGGACTATCACCGCATCCACATGCCATGTGATGGCCGGCTGGAAAAGATGATCCACGTCCCGGGAAAACTTTTTGCCGTCAACGATCATACCGCGCGCGTGGTGCCCGCCCTGTATGCGCGAAATGAACGCCTGATCTGCCTGTTTGACACCGACATTGGTCCGATGGCCATCATCCTCGTCGGCGCCCTGTTTGTCGGATCGCTGGAAACTGTCTGGGCGGGCCGGATCATGCCCAACGGAAATAGAAAGATTACAAACCGGACTTATTCCGAACACGACGGCCAAATCCAGCTGCGACGCGGTGAAGAAATGGGCCGCTTCAACATGGGTTCCACCGTCATCCTTTTGTTCGGCAAGGGCACCGTGGCCTGGTCACCCGCCTTGCAGCCGGGCACGCCTGTCACTATGGGCAAGGTGATCGCAATCTCCCCGGGAAAGTGAAAAGTGAAAAGTGAAAAAAGACGGCAGCTACAACCGGTCATTGCAACAGGTTTACACGCTGAAGACTTTAGTAAAGCCCTCACGCTGCCGGGCTGTCCCCCGGAAGACACGCCGT
>CAZXGW010000127.1:0-4885 GCA_964640355.1 uncultured Enterobacteriaceae bacterium | reverse complement strand
GCGTTTTGCGTCATGGCCTGCAGTTCACCCGTTTTGAACAACTCCAGGGTGATGTCACAGCCGCCGATTAATTCTCCGTTGATGAACACCTGGGGAAAGGTCGGCCAGTTCGAATAGGCGGGCAGACTGGCGCGGATTTCAGGATCGGCAAGCACATCCACGTAGGCGAAGTCGACGTTGCACGCCTTCAGGGCTTCCGCGGTACGCATGGAAAACCCGCATTGGGGGAAATCCGGCGTGCCTTTCATGAAAATGACCACGGGATTTTTTTCAAGGGTGGTCTTGATTCGTTCCATTACTTCCATTTTTTCGCTCCTCGTGTATTGTCGATAGTATAACATCAGCCGGATTGAACGGGGGTGAGCTGGAAAATTACTTCATGCGCGTAGCTTCCGGGTCACCGGCCGTGCTTCCCCAGCCTCCGCTGCCGGCCGTCATGATGGTCAGGCGGTCGCCTTGCTTCGCGGTGAATGCCGTCTTGCCGGACACGGGCCTGTTGTTCAGGAGATTGCGGGCGGTCTGGCCGTTGCCGCCGCCGGCAAGCCCCCAGGGCGCATGCCGTCGGCGTTCGGTGAGGAGGGTGACGTGCGCCGGCGCAAGAAATTCAAATTCACGGATCAGGCCGTCACCGCCCGGGCGTTTGCCCCGGCCACCTGACCGCCGCCGGATCGCGTACCGTCTGATCCGCAGCGGGTAATACTTTTCCAGGACTTCGATGGGAGTATTGCGCGTATTGGTCATGTGCGTCTGAACGGCATCGAGCCCACCCCCCGCCGGTCCGGCCCCCATGCCGCCGCCCAGGGTTTCATAATAATCCCAGCCGGCGGCACCCATGGCGATGTTGTTCATGCTGCCGTGACTGGCCGCCGGGATGCGCCCGGGCAAGGCACCAGCCAGGGCGCCGAGCAGGACATCGACGATCCGCGTGCTGGTTTCAACATTACCGGCCGCCACGGCAGCCGGGTAGCGGGCATTCAGTAAACTTCCTTCCGGGGCCTCGAGGGTGATCGGCCGGAAGCTGCCTGCACAGGGTGGCGTACCCGCCGGCATCAGGCAGTAGAAACAGTAATACACGGCGGCCGCGGCGACCGACAGCGGACAGTTGATATTGCCGGGCACCTGGGGCGAGGTGCCGCTGAAGTCCACCTCGATCCTGCCCGCCTGGACACGCACCGTGGCCGTTATCGTGATGTCACGGTTGCCCAGGCCATCGTCGTCCATGACATCGGTATAGCGGTACTGGCCCGCCGGGATCGCGCCCAATCCGGCTTGCGCAAGGGTCTCCGCATAATCGTTCAACGCGGCCAGCCCGGTGAGAAAACCCCGCCGCCCCATGCGATTCACCAGGGCGTCGAGGCGTTTTAGGCCGGATAGCAGGGCGCTCGACTGCGCGCTGAAATCCGCCCTGGCCGTCAACGGGTCATGCATCCTGTCCAGGATGGCGGCGAAGGTTTGTTCACAGGGCCGGCCGGCGCGCCGGAGATGGGTGGGGGGGATCACCAGGCCTTCTTCTTCCAGCCGGCGTGCCAGCGGCATGGACCCCGGACTCTCGGCGCCGATATCGGCGTGATGGGCGCGGTTGGCGACAAAGGCGCACAATTTGCGGTTGTGAAACAAGGGGGCAATGAGCGTGACGTCAGGCAGATGCGTCCCCCCCAGGTAGGGATCGTTCAGGATAAGCATGTCGCCGTCCCGCCAGTCGATGCGGTGGACAATGTCCGACATGGCGTAGGCCATGCTCCCGAGGTGTACCGGGATATGGGCCGCCTGGGCGCAAAGCTCGCCGTCGGCATCGAACACGGCGCAGGAGAAGTCCAACCGGTCCTTGATGTTGGGTGACAGGGCCGTGCGCATGAGCACCGCGCCCATCTCGTCGCAGATGGCCTGGATCCGGCTGACGAACAGGGTAAGTTCGATGGCGTCCATCTAGTGGCATCCCGATTGGTTGTGGCGGGGGATGAAAGCCCGCAGTGAGCCAAGTATAATCATTGACGATGCATTGACAGACCGTTTTTTTATCCGGGAAATACTGTTGCGTACGGGGGAAACATGATGAATCCACTAGATTCCATTACCGGCACCATCATTGCCGGCGTTGTCCTTGCGTTTATCCTGGCATATGTCATCAAATTGATCGCGGGCGCGTGAAAGCGGGAGGTGAGCTATGGACATTCTGATACTCGATCGCTGGTTGCATTTCCTCTCCGGTATCGTGTGGATTGGCCTCCTGTATTACTTCAATTTTGTCCAGGCCCCTGCGATGACTGCCGCGGCAGCCGACAAGGAAGGACCGGGACCGGCCGCCATCAGCAAATACATTGCGCCGCTCGCCCTGCTGTGGTTCCGCTGGGCGGCGCTGGTCACCTGGCTGACCGGGGCCTATTATCTGCATGCGGCCGGCGCCTACTCGCTGGGCGGTGCCTTCGCCCTGGGAATCGGGCAAAACAACGTCGCGCTGACCACTATCGGCATGGGGGCGTGGCTGGGCACGATCATGCTGTTCAATGTATGGGTGCTGATCTGGCCGAATCAGAAGAAGGTGCTGGGGATTGTTGCCGCCAGCGACGAAGAAAAGGCGAAGGCAAAGCGCATCGCCTTTCTCGCCTCCAGGACCAATACCCTGTTGTCGATTCCTCTGCTGCTGTTTATGGGCGCTGCCGCCCACGGGTTGCCGTTCTAGGAATGCGGTAATCCTGCTTCCGGCGAGTGAAAGCCCGGCCATCTGGCCGGGCTTGTTATTTTGGTATGGGGAAACCCTCACGTGTTTTGCGGAATAATGCCGGTATCTGCCGATGTGTGATTTTCTGATGGCCAGTTACAAACAGTTGCCCGTTGCCTTTGAATCCGGCGCCGGTGCGTGGTTGACGGATCAGGGCGGTGCGCGCTATCTGGATGCCGTGAGCGGGATCGCCGTCTGCGGTCTCGGCCATGCCCATCCCGCGCTCAAGCAGGCCATCTCGAGCCAGGCGGGTCAATTGCTGCATACGTCCAATCTTTACCGGATCCCCCTGCAGGAACAGCTGGCGGCGCGGCTGGTCGCGCTCGCGGGCATGGACAGGGCGTTTTTCTGCAATTCGGGCGCGGAAGCCAACGAAGCGGCCATCAAGATCGCCAGGCTGCATGCACGGAACAAAAACGTGCGGGAACCCGTGATCATCGTGGCGGAAGGCAGCTTTCACGGGCGCACCCTGGCAACCCTCAGCGCCACGGGAAATGCAAAAATCCAGGCCGGTTTCGAACCACTGGTGCCGGGGTTCCTGCAGGTCCCCTACAACAACACCGCCGCGATCGGGGAGGCGCTGGTAAACTCCCGTGATGTTGTGGCGGTCATGCTGGAACCGATTCAGGGTGAAGGCGGGATCATCATTCCGGATGAAGGGTACCTCGGCGGCGTCCGGCAACTCTGCACAGCGCATGGCGCCTTGTTGATCCTGGATGAGATCCAGACCGGCCTCTGCCGCACCGGGAGATGGTTCGCCTGCCAGCATGAAGGGGTGAGTCCGGATGTCATGACCCTGGCGAAGGCCCTGGGCAACGGTGTTCCGATCGGCGCCTGCCTGGCGCGCGGCGAAGCGGCCGGCCTGATACAACCCGGCAGTCACGGTTCCACCTTCGGTGGGAACCCCCTGGCCTCGCGTGCGGCCCTGGCCGTCCTGGAGGTGATGGAGGCACAACACCTCGATAAACGCGCGGAGCAGCTCGGCAGGTCGATGCTCGAAGGATTTCAGGCGGGACTCGGGGACGTGGCAGGCGTCGTTTCCGTACGCGGTCGGGGGCTGATGCTCGGCATCCAGCTGGACCGGGACTGCGGGGATCTCGTCAACATGGCCCTGGCGGAGCGCGTGTTGATCAATGTCACGGCGGACAGGGTGGTGCGCCTCCTGCCGCCATTGATCATCAGTGATGACGAAGCCGGCCAGATCGTTGCCACGGTATGCAGGATTGTCAGGAAGTTCCTGCAGGGGGATTCGTAATGAGGACGAGACACTTTCTCCGACTGAACGACCTGGACGCCGCCGAACTGCACGGCGTAATCAACCGCGCCATGGCCTGCAAAAAGCAGCTCCGCGAAGGGGTTCCGCAGCAGACCCTGAAAGGCAGGATCCTGGCGATGATCTTCGAAAAATCTTCCACCCGTACTCGGGTGTCGTTCGAGGCGGCGATGACCCAGTTGGGCGGGCACGCCATTTTTCTCTCGCCGGACGATACCCAGCTCGGGCGGGGGGAACCGGTCGAGGACACCGCGCGCGTGCTGTCGAGGATGGTCGACGGCGTGATGATCCGCACCTATGAACATGAAACGCTGGAACGGTTTGCGGCCTGCGCGACGGTGCCGGTGATCAACGGGCTCTCCGATGCTTTTCATCCCTGTCAACTCCTGGCCGATATGCAGACCTATCAAGAACACCGCGGTTCCATCTGCGGCCGGGCCGTGGCCTGGGTGGGGGACGGGAATAACATGTGTCATTCCTACATCAACGCCGCGCGGCTGTTTGATTTTCAACTGAGGATCGCCTGTCCCGAAGCCTATCAGCCGGATCCGGATATCCTGCGCAGCGCCGGCGGTCATGCCACCGTCTCCCGGGAACCGGAAGCCGCGGTGAGAAATGCGGACCTGGTCGTGACCGATGTCTGGGCCAGCATGGGGCAGGAACATGAGTCCGGCGTGCGCCGCGCCGCCTTCAGGCCGTACCAGGTCAATGAAAAACTGATGTCCCTTGCCGGAAAGGATGCACTGTTCATGCATTGCCTCCCTGCCCATCGGGGCGATGAAGTCACGGCCGGCGTCATTGACGGGCCGCAAAGCGTCGTCTGGGATGAAGCCGAGAACCGCCTGCATTCACAGAAGGCGCTGCTCGAGTTCTTGCTGGCGTGAATGGTGAAT
>CAZXGW010000126.1:0-4900 GCA_964640355.1 uncultured Enterobacteriaceae bacterium | reverse complement strand
ATAAAAAAGGCCCCATCGGAAAAGATGGGGCCTGAATTCAGTGGGTCCGGCACCCTCAGCCAGCTTCATGAAGCTGACTTTATCGCCAGCATCTTGCCGATCTGCCGGCGCCGGGCCCTCCTCGCCCTGATTTTGGCCCGCGCTTCCGCTTTCCTTTCTCTGTCGCGCTGGGCCGGTGTTAACGACGAGGTACTATTTTTTTTTGGTACGTCTCTTGGCAGTCTTCTTTTTTGCTGCCTTCTTTGCTGTCTTGCGTTTTGCTTTACGTCTCTTTGCAGTCTTTTTTGCCATGATTAAGACTCCCCTAGATACTAGATGGATTGAGACAACAGCATATTTATACAACACAATTTGACAACTCGCAAACAATTATAGTAAGGAATTTTGGTTTTTCTAGAATTTTTTCAAAATATCTGCTTCCCTCCGCTTTCAAAAAAATTCAGAAAAGGAAAGTTTCAGCTTCGATTTACGCGACGGAAGACAACCGGATTGTCAGCAGATCAGTTGTCGTTACCGCGCGCTGCGCGCACAACCTGCGTGCAATTCCTATTTCACGCCGAGTCTTCCCATAATTTCCGCACTGATGTCATTCATGTCGCCCCGGCCGTTTACGCGGACGTAATTGACAGACCCGGACCCGGCCTGCTGTGTGTAATACGCGATGAGGGGGGCGGTCTGGGCGCGGTATACCTCCAGGCGTTTTCTGACCGTCTCCTCCCTGTCATCGTCGCGCTGGATCAGCGGTTCGCCGGTGACGTCATCGACACCTGTGGTCTTCGGGGGATTAAACAGGAGGTGGTAACTCCGGCCGGAGGCGGGGTGCACGCGCCGCCCGCTCATCCGTCGGATGATCTCTTCATCCTCCAGTTGCAGCTCGATAACGGTATCGACATCGATACCCGCAGATTTCATCCCCTCGGCCTGTGCGATGGTCCTCGGGAACCCGTCGAACAAATAGCCTTCCCGGCAGTCATCCTCCGCAATTCTCTCCCTCACGAGCCGGAGGATCAGATCATCGGACACCAGTTCGCCGGCATCCATGATTTTCTTGGCCTGGCGTCCGAGAGGCGTGCCCGCTCCTGCCGCGGCGCGCAACATGTCACCCGTCGAGATCTGGGGAATGCCCAATGCACGGCAGATGCTGTGCGCCTGCGTACCCTTGCCCGCGCCCGGCGGCCCCAACAGTATGATTTTCACTTTTCTCCCCTTGCCGACAGTCAAACGTTAAAATAGCGGGTACCTGCCCCGGCCAACATGCCCCGCCATGAAAATTGAGATCGATATTTCAGACAGCAAATACCGGATCGACGCGTATGAGAAAGGTGCAATCACGGTCAACGGCGAGCGGTATACCTCGAGCATCATCATCACGCCGGAACGTCTCATCCCCGGTTGGCCGCCCCGCCGGCACGCCGATCTGGCATCGCAGCATATCGAACAGATTGCCGTGCTCGAACCCGAGATCATCATTCTCGGGACCGGGCGAATACTGGCGTTCCCTCCCCCCGGGATCTTTACGGCCATTGAAGCATTAAACATCGGCTACGAGGTCATGGATACCGGCGCCGCCTGCCGCTGTTACAACCTCCTGGCCGGCGAAGGCCGCCGGGTCGCCGCCGGGTTGATTGTCATCGCCGATTGACGGCGCCGCGGTTCAGCCCTCCATGAACAATGTATCGAGGGAAAACCCCTCGCGCTCGAGTATCTGGCGCAGCCGCTTGATGGCCTCGATCTGGATTTGCCTGACCCTTTCACGGGTGACGCCGAGCTCATTGCCGATTTCCTCCAGCGTCGCCACTTCACGGCCGTGAAGGCCGAACCGCCGTTCCACAACCGCGCACTGCTTGTCCGTGAGCTGCGACAGCCAGGTATCGATATGCCTCTGGACATCGCTGTTCTGGAGGATGAGGGAGGGATCCATGTTCTGTTCATCGGGGATGGTGTCCAGCAGGATCTTGTCAGAATCATGGCTCGTGGGAACGTCAACCGAGGCTACCCGCTCGTTGAACCCGAGCATCCGCTTGACATCTTCGATCGGGCTGTCGAGCATCTCCGCCACGTCTTCGGGGTTGGGCTCACGGTCGAGCGACTGTGCCAGCTTGCGGGCCGCCCGCAGGTAGATGTTGATTTCCTTGACGACGTGTATTGGAAGTCGGACGGTACGGGTCTGATTCATCAGGGCCCGCTCGATGGTCTGCCGTATCCACCAGGTCGCATAGGTGGAAAACCGGAAGCCTTTCTCCGGATCGAATTTCTCGACCGCCCGGATGAGCCCGAGATTGCCCTCCTCGATCAGGTCCAGCAGCGCCAGGCCCCTGTTCATGTAACGCCGCGCGATTTTAACGACCAGGCGAAGGTTGCTTTCGATCATGCGCTTGCGCGCCTTTTCGTCGCCGCGCTTTGCCCGGCGCGCGTAATAAACCTCTTCTTCCGCGGAAAGCAGGGAGGAAAATCCAATCTCGCTCAGGTAAATCCGGGTGGCGTCGAGATCACCCTGGGACAGGGTGTCTGTAATGAAATCGTCCGGGATATCCCCGTCTTCAATTTCCAGGCCGTCCAGGGCCGGCACAGTGGCCCCCGCGGTGACGTCACCCTCTTCAGGTCCGGGTGAGTCCGCTTCGTCTTCCTTCTTTAAGTCGTCCCTCTCCGGATATGTCGTGCTGGTCATGATCCTGGATCAACGCACCTGCCGGGTTAAAGTGCAGGGAGGTAATTCATGGGGTTCACCGGCTGGCCGTTCCTGCGGATCTCGAAATGCAGCATCGTGCGGCCGTCACTGGTCTGCCCCATCTCTGCGATCTGCTGCCCCTCGGTCACCCAATCACCCTCTTTGACCATCAACCGGCTGTTATGCGCGTATGCGCTCAAATACGTGACATCATGCTTGATGATGATAAGCCTACCGTATCCCTTTAGTCCACTTCCACTGTATACCACTTCGCCTGCCGCCGCCGCAGCAATCTTTTGTCCTACCTTGCCGTCGATGTCGATTCCTTTTTTGGATATCGGCGAATCGGAAGTGATGATGTTCCCCCGCGTCGGCCATGTCCAGTGGATGGGAGCGGCGGCCATGACCGGTTTTCTTTCCGGCGCCGGCGGTGGCTGAACACCGGTTTTTTCCTCTGCCGCTTCCGGCCCGGCCGGCATCGGCTCACGCGGGGCCGGTGCAGGCACTACCGCGCCGGACCGAAGTCGCGGCGGTGGCTGCAGGCGGAGATGTTGTCCTGGATAGATCACATACGGCGAAGCGATGCTGTTCCATGACGCGATATCACGATAATCATGCCCGTAACGCCAGGCAATCGAATACAGCGTGTCCCCCCTCGCCACGATATGGTAGTCAGGCGGCGCCTGTAGGTGCGGCACCGCGGCGGGTTCCGTTTCCGCGGCCTGCGGTTGATCGGCTCGCCGGTCGGAGACGGCCGGTGCGGGGCGGTCATCACCGTTCCGCGTAACCACGGGGGCATGTACACCACCGCCACAGGCATCCAGAAACAAACACAGCAGCAGCACATACCGGGGACAGGCCCTGTTGCAATACTGCATCGACAGCTAACCGACTCCTTCGAGCATGGGAACGAAGCTCACCAAATCCAGTTTTTCCTCCGTGTAGCCGGTGTCCGTGCGGGTGATCAGCAACAATTTCTGATCGCCCGCCTTGCCGACCGGGATCACGAGGCGGCCGTTCATTGCCAGTTGAGACAGCAGCGTCTCGGGTATGCCGGGCGGCGCGGCTGAGACGATAATACCGTCGAAAGGAGCGTGTTCAGGCCAGCCGAGACTGCCGTCACCGTGTCTCAGGCGTATATTGCGGTACCTGAGCGCACGCAGTGTTTCTCTCGCCCTGCCGAGCAGGGCCTCGATGCGTTCCACGCTGTATACCCTCTCCACCAGCTGGGCCAGGATCGCGGTCTGGTAACCGCAGCCGGTACCCACTTCAAGCACCTTCCGGGGCGCGTTATCGTGCACCAGGGCCTCGGTCATCCTGGCGACGATGTAGGGTTGGGAAATGGTCTGGTTAAAACCAATGGGCAGCGCCGTATTTTCATAGGCGCGGCTTGCCAGCGCTTCGTCAACAAAAATGTGGCGTGGAGTGTTCCGGATGATCGCCAGGACGGCCTCGGACCGGATCCCCATGGCCGTCAGCCTGGCTATCAGGCGATCGCGCGTCCGCTGCGACGTCATCCCGATGCCCTGAAGGTCAACCTTCATCGCCCGCCATTTCTTCCACCCACCGCGACAATTCCTCGAGCACGCTGTAACGGGTCAGGTCGACATGCAACGGCGTGATGGACACGTTGTTGCGCCGGATAGCATGAAAATCCGTGCCCGGTCCCGCGTCCTGTTCCAGGCCGACCGGCCCCACCCAGAATACTTTTCTGCCCTGGGGATCGCGCGCGGGAATGGCGGGTTCGGACTTGTGACGATGGCCGAGGCGCGTGACTTCGAACATGCCGATCCGGTCAAAGGGTATATCCGGGATATTGATGTTGAGCAATATATCAGGAATACCGGGCAAACCGGAAAGCGACCTGACGATTTTCAACACAACGTTTACGGCGGTATCGAAATGCGTCGGGTTGGCGCCGATCAGCGACACCGCGATGGCCGGGCAGCCGAGAAAGCGCCCCTCCATGGCGGCAGCCACGGTACCCGAATACAACACGTCATCGCCGAGGTTCGCACCGGCATTGATGCCGCTGATGACCATGTCGGGTTCGCTGTCCAGCAGGCCGGTGATGGCAAGATGCACGCAATCCGTGGGCGTGCCGTTGACATACATGAATCCGTTTTCCGCCACCTGGGCATACAAGGGCGCGTCCAGGGTGAGCGAATTGCTGGCGCCGCTGCGGTTGCGATCCGGCGCGACCACCGTGACGCGGCCGGCAGCGGACAGGGC
>CAZXGW010000125.1:0-4950 GCA_964640355.1 uncultured Enterobacteriaceae bacterium | reverse complement strand
AGGCTGATAATCGGCCAGCCGCGTTGTTCCGCTTCCCGCCTGAGCGCGGCGTCCGGGTCGACGGCGACCGGGTGCGTGACGTATTCGAGCAGGGGAATGTCGTTGTGTGAATCGCTGTAGAACCAGTGTTCCTCCGGACGGTAGCGGTGATCCTCGATCCATGATTCGAGCCTCGTCACCTTGCCGCCGGCAAAGGAAGGCAGCCCTCTGGTCTTGCCGGTGTAGTAGCCGTCTTTCATCTCGACGTCCGAGGCGATGAGGTTTTCAATGCCGAGCAATCCGGCGATGGGCTCGGTCAGAAAACGGTTGGTGGCCGTGATGACCAGCAGGATGTGGCCCCGTGATCGGTGATCGTCGATGAGTTCACCGGCTTTCTTCAGAAGGATCGGCCTGATTTTTTCCTCGAGGTACTGCGTTCGTATGCCATGCAGGATTTCCGGATCGATACCCGCGAGCGGCCGGAGCTGGTATTCGAGGAAGTTATGGATGTCCAGTTTTCCCGCCCGGTAGTCATCGTAATAGCGCTCGTGCTCGTCCCCGCGGCCGGTGGCGCCCAGGTAGCCGTGCTCGCGCAGAAACCGCCCCCAGAGCAGATCGCTGTCTCCGCCGATCAGGGTGTTATCGAGATCGAATATCGCCAGTTTCACGAAAGTGCCTTCCCCGTTACGCCAAAAGGGGCGTAGTCTAAGGATAAAACCGGCAAAGGTAAAACCGCGGCAGTTTGAATTGCAGGCGGCGCCGTGTTTGTGAAAAAATTTACCGCAAGCACACACGCAACGGTTGAATAAATAATGATCGATTCGGACGGTTTCAGGGCCAATGTCGGCATTCTCCTCAGCAACCGGGAGGGAAAACTCTTCTGGGCCCGCCGCGCCGGGATGGAGGCCTGGCAGTTCCCGCAGGGCGGTATCCGGGATGATGAAAACGCTGAAACGGCGATGTACCGGGAACTGAAAGAGGAAATCGGCCTCCTGCCGGAACACGTGAAAGTCATCGCCAGCACCGACGACTGGCTTCGGTACTGGCTGCCGCAGAAATTCATCCGCTACAATCTCCATCCCCTGTGTATCGGCCAGAAGCAGATCTGGTACCTGTTGCGCCTCGTCGCCGCCGAGAGCCACGTGAGGCTCGACGTATCGGCGAATCCCGAGTTTGACAACTGGCGCTGGATTGATTACCAGGAGGCTGTCCGCCAGGTGGTGGACTTCAAGCGGGACGTGTATGAAAAGGCGCTGCGCGAGCTCGCGCCGTATCTTTTCCCCGGCCTGCCCCGATCCGGGCGGACCTGATCGGATCGTCATTCACCCGACCACAGTGATGTCGTTACCACGGCAAGTTGACGGGCGCCTGCTCCCGCTGTGGCAGGACGAGGCTCTGGTCACGCCGGCCTTTGTCTATGATGAACCGGCCGTCCTGGAAAAACTCGCCCTGCTGGCGGAGATCCGGGGAGACCACTGCCGGCTGCTTTATTCCATCAAGGCGGCCGCATGCGCTTCCCTGCTCAGGCTGATCGCGGAGCACGTCGACGGTTTTTCGGCGAGTTCGCCGTTTGAATGTCGTCTCGCACGCGAAATTCTGGGGGACAGGGGCAGCCTCCACCTGACCAGCCCCGGCCTCACGACCGGCGATATGCCGCAGGTTGCAGCGAGCTGCGATTACCTCAGTTTCAATTCCCTGCCGCAGTGGGAACGGTGCCGGCCGTACGCGGGCAATCTGAGCTGCGGCCTGCGCATCAATCCACAGTTATCCTTCATCGCGGACGAACGGTACGACCCGTGCCGCCCTTTTTCCAAACTGGGCGTCCCGCTGCGGCAGTTGGCTGCGCTACCTGTACGGCGTTCCGGCCTGCCGGACGGCCTCCGGGGGATCCACATCCACACCAATTGCGGATCGGAAAACATCGGGGAACTCGAACGGACGATACAGCGGCTCACCACAACCCTGAAGGCGATCATGCCGCGGCTGGAATGGGTGAATCTCGGCGGTGGCTATCTATTTACACAGCCGGCGCAGGTCAGGTCGCTCGGTCAACTGATGTCCGGCCTGGCGCAAAAGTACGGCGTGGACGTGTTTATAGAACCCGGCAAGGCCATCGTGGGCGCCGCCGGTTACCTGGTGGCCACGGTCGTCGATATGTTCGATACCGGCGGCCTCACCATCGCCCTGCTGGATACCTCGGTCAACCATCTGCCGGAAGTATTCGAATACCAGTCTCGCCCGGTGGTCCTGCAGGAAGTCCCCGGTGGCAAACATGTCTTCCGCCTGGCGGGGGCAAGCTGCCTGAGCGGCGACCTGTTCGGTGATTATGCGTTCGAAAGGCCACTGGACATCGGCAGCCGGGTCATCTTTGCCAACGTCGGGGCGTACATGATGGTCAAGGCCAGCATGTTCAACGGCATCAATCTGCCCGCGGTCTATGCCTTGACGACGGATGGCGCGTTACAACTCCGGAAAGAATACGATTATGACCATTACCGGCGCACCTGCTGATCACTCCCCATGCTAGCCGATGCCGCCGTCCTGTTCAGAACGTTCTTCCGGATCTGCCTCCTGCAATTCAGCCCGGCGCAACTTCCCCGATCCTATGAACTGCTCGCGGTCTGCCTGATCGCCTACACGCTGGTCAATTTCCTGCTGGCGCTGTTTACGGCGCCGCCGCTCGACGCTGTCCTTGCCAGTCTTCTCGAATCCCTCCTCGTGGCCCTGATCACGGTCGGCCTCCTCGGCCTGCACCGGCATTACGGGCGGTGGGTGGAAACCCTGATGGCCCTGGCCGGGACGGGGTGCATCCTGGGCATGATCGCGTTGCCGCTGTTCTACGGCGGTACGTTGCTGCGGGACGACAGCCTGCTCCAGGCCTTCATGCTGCTGGTGTTTATCGCTCTCGTGGTCTGGAACATTCTCATCATGGCCCATATCCTCCGCCATGCGGCCGGCACGTCCTTCGGCCTGGGTATTGTTTTTGCCCTGGCCTATATTTTCATTACATCGGCCGTTATCGCCGCGGTCTTGCCGGGCCTGGAGCTCTGATGCGCATACATATATTGGGTATCTGCGGCAGTTTCATGGGGGGGATCGCCGTGCTGGCGCGGGAACTGGGACATGAGATCACGGGTTCGGATGCCAACGTCTACCCGCCGATGAGCACCTGGCTCGCTGATTCGGGCATCGCCCTGCAGGAAAGCTACGACCCCGCGCCGCTGGCGGCGGGACCGGATCTCGTGATCGTGGGCAACGCCCTCGGCCGCGGCAATCCGTCGGTGGAATACCTGCTGGACGGTACCCTGCGGTACATTTCCGGCCCGCAATGGCTGTATGAAGAGGTGCTGCGCGGTCGCCACGTATTGGCGGTTTCCGGCACCCACGGCAAGACAACGACCTCGGCCATGCTGGCGTGGATCCTGGAGGTGGGCGGTCTGGCCCCCGGATTTCTGATTGGCGGTGTGCCCGGGAACTTCGCCGGAACCGCGCGACTCGGGGGCGGACGGTATTTCGTCGTGGAGGCCGATGAATATGACACGGCCTTTTTCGACAAACGGTCAAAATTTGTCCACTACCGGCCAAAAACCCTGATCATCAATACCATAGAATACGATCATGCTGACATCTTCTGTGATCTTGCAGCGATCAGACGCGAATTTCATCATTTGGTCAGAATCATGCCGGCCCATGGCCTGATTCTGGCCCGCCAAGGGGATGCGGAAATCAGCCAGGTCCTGGCCATGGGATGCTGGACACCGGTCGAGACCTTCGGGGATAACGGTGCCCGCTGGCAGGCGAAGCCGCTGCGCGACGATTACAGTGAATTCGAGATCGTTGTCGACGGGAAATCAACCGGCGTGTTGCGTTGGGGGCTCATCGGCCGCCACAACGCCGGCAATGCCCTGGCCGCGATTGCCGCGGCACATCATGTCGGGATGACCCTGGGCGAAAGCTGCGAGGCGCTTTCGGAATTCCGGGGCGTGAAACGGCGCCTGGAGCGCCTGGCCCGGATTAACGGGATCACCGTCTATGACGATTTCGCCCACCACCCGACGGAAATCCGGGAAACCCTGGCGGCCCTCCGCCAGCGCGTCGGCCGGGACCGCATCATCGCCGTCATGGAACCCCGGTCCAACTCCATGCGCCTCGGCGTGCACCGCGAGGCCCTGCCCGCCGCGTTTTCCCAGGCGGATCACGCCCTCCTGTACCAGGCGGACAACCTCGAATGGGACCTGGCCCGGTGTACCGCGAGCCTGGGTGAGAAACGCCGGGTATTTACTGACGTGGAGTCAATCGTGGACGCCGCGGCGGGCATGTCCCGGGACGGCGATCACATCGTGATCATGAGCAACGGCGATTTTGGCGGCCTGCACCGGCGGCTGATAGAACGCCTGGAGCGCGCGTGCTAGCAAACGTACCGCTGTTCCCGCTCCATGCCGTGCTGTTCCCGGATGGAATCATGCCGCTGCGCATTTTCGAGGCGCGCTACCTGGACATGATCAGCGAGTCCCTTCGCACCGGCTCCGGCTTCGGCATCAGTCTCATCCGGGAAGGCGCTGAAGTGGGCGGCCCTGCCGCCTGTCATGACATCGGCACGCTGGCCCGCATTATCGATTGGCAGAGGGGAGAAGACGGCGTGCTGGAAATCACCGTGCACGGTGAAGGCAGATTCCGTATCCTGCGCACGCGCCTGCGCAAGAACAGGCTGCTGGAGGGTGATATCGAATTCATCGACGGTGAGGAAGACCGGGAATTGCCGGTGGAGTACCAGCTCCTCGCGGATCTCCTGCGGCAGATCGCGGAGAAATTCAGTCTGACCTATTTGTCCGACGAGGAGAAATTCATGCAGGCCGGCTGGGTGGGTTGCCGCCTGGCCGAACTCCTGCCGGTGGACATGGGGGACAAGCAGATCCTGCTGGAAATGAATGATCCCATACGCCGGCTCGAACAGGTCCAGTCCATCCTGCA
>CAZXGW010000124.1:0-5011 GCA_964640355.1 uncultured Enterobacteriaceae bacterium | reverse complement strand
GGCCAGGCACCGCGGCGGGAAACGAGACGGGCCCGCTTCCCGCTCAGGTCCGTACGGCACACACCAGCCCTTTCAGATACCGGCCTTCGGGAAAATTCAGGGCCACGGGGTGATCGGGCGACTGGCTGAGAAACCGCAGGATCCCGGCCTCGCGCTCCGCATCGAGTGCGGCGTCGGCGACGATCTTCTGGAACAGGTCCTGGGAAACGTGCCCCGAGCAGGAAAAGGTCACGAGGATACCGTCCCGTTTCAGCAGTTTCATGGCGATCATGTTGATATCCTTGTAGCCCCGGCTGCCCTGTTTCAGCTGCTGTGCGGAACGCACGAACTTGGGTGGATCCAGTATCACCATGTCAAACTTGCGCCCGGCGTCCCGGTACCTGCGCAATGCGTCGAAACAGTCGTCCTGTACGTTCTCAATCCTGCCGGGTCCGATTCCGTTCAGCTCCGCGTTCCTGGCGGCCAGCCTCAGGGCTTCCGCCGAAGATTCAACGTTGGTGACGGCGGCGGCACCACCCTGCAGGGCGGCGAAACCGAATGCGCCCGTATAGGCAAAACAATTCAGTACTTCGGCGTCCTGTGCCTGGCCGCGGATTGCCTCATAATTTACGCACTGGTCCAGGTAAAAGCCGGTCTTGTGGCCGCGCCTGACATCAACCAGCAGCCTGGTGCCATCCACGGCGATCTCCGTCAATTCCGGTGGTTCCTCGCCGGCAATGACGCCCGCGCGAAGCTCCAGTCCCTCCTTTAGCCTGACGTCTACATCGGAACGTTCATAGATGCCCCGCGGCGAGAGAAGATCCTGCAGTTGGACGGTGATCCCGCGCCTGAAGTACTCGGCGCCGGCGGACAGGAACTGGCAGACAAGAAAATCACCATACCGATCGACAACGAGACCGGGCAGGCCGTCCGATTCCGAATTGACCAGCCGGCAGGCCGTGTTGCCCGCCGGGAGCAGCCGCCGGCGCAGGGAGACGGCCTGCTCCAGCCGGCGGCGGAAAAATTCAGAATCTATCTGCTCGTCGGGCGAATAACTCCAGAGCCGGACGCGGATCTGCGAGTGCGGCGAATAGGCGCCAAGGGCGAGGATATCGCCCTGGGCATTGGCGATGTGCACCGTTTCACCATTCCCTACTTCCTCACCGGGTTCTTTCAGCGCGCCGGAATACAGCCACGGGTGCCGCCTCTGCAGCGATTTCTCCCTCCCCCTCTTCAGATGCACCGTGTGCATTCGTTCACGACCGTGGAATAAATCCCCGTTAAGGAACGGGCGACTGTCCATCCGCCGGAAGTAACCCGATTTCCCCGGCACCCGGTGCGCTCAGACCTGCTGTCATGGGGCGAACTCCGAGGGTAATGCATGAATATCGATTCCCCATACGAGGGGCAGCAGGAAAATGACAAACCCCGTTATCAGCAGGATGCCAATCAGGTTGAGCCAGATCCCCGTTTTCGCCATCTGCGTGATCGTGACATAACGGCTGCTGAATACGATCGCGTTGGGGGGCGTTGCCACCGGCAGCATGAAAGCGAAGGAAGCCGCAATGGTCGCGGACAGCATCAGGCCGTAAGGATGAAGCTGCATCGCCCCGGCGAGGGCCGCCATGATCGGCAATGCAATGGAGGCGGTAGCCGTGTTGGAGGTGATCTCGGTCAGGAATATCACCAGCGCGGTTACGGCCAGAACGACGATGACCATGCTGCTCCCTTCCAGCACGGTTAACCGGCCCGCAAGGTAATGGGTCAACCCGGATTCGCTGAACCCCTGCGCAAGTGCGAAACCGCCGCCGAAAAGGATGAGTATGTCCCAGGGGATCGTCACGGCCGTTTTCCAGTCCAGGAGAAATTCGCGTTTCTTCAGATCGGACGGGATCACGAACAGCAGTACTGCCCCGCCGACGGCGATCGTGGAATCCTCGATGAGGGCGAATATTTCGAACCCGGACAGGAGGCCGCGCAGGATCCAGAGCACCGCCACCAGGATGAATACCGCCAGGACCCTTTTTTCCTGGGATGACATCGGTCCGAGCCCCGCGATCTCACCGTGTATCGCCTCGCGGCCCCCGGGCAGGCTGTCTATCTCGCCGGGATAGGCGATGCGGACAAGATACCACCAGGTGATCACCAGCATGACGGCGGCCAGCGGCAGCCCGAACATCATCCATTCCACCAGGCTGACGCCCTGGCCGTAGATCTTCTCAACGATACCCGCAAAGATGGCGTTGGGGGGCGTACCGATCAGCGTGGCCACGCCGCCGATGGACGCCGAATAGCCGATGCCCAGCATCAACGCCGTACCAAAGCGGAAACAGCCGGGGCTTGTATCGATATTCAAGGACGGACGGCCATTGATCTCCACGGTGACCTGGCGCAGGACCGCAACGGCGATGGTCACCATCATCATGGTGGCGGCGGTGTTGCTGATCCACATGGAGAGAAAGGCTGTCGCCACCATGAAACCGAGGATGATGCGATCGGGGGTCACGCCCACCAGCCGGATCGTATGCAGTGCAATGCGCCGGTGCAGGTTCCATTTCTCGAGGGTGACGGCGATCAGGAAACCGCCGAGAAAAAGATAGACGAGATGATGGGCGTACGACAGGGTGACCTCGACGCCTTTCATGACCCCCAGGACGGGAAAGAGAAATACGGGCAGGAGCGCCGTGGCCGGTATCGGTATGGCCTCCGTGATCCACCACACCGCCATGAGCGCGGCGACGGCGGCCACGTGCATGGCCTGGGGTTCCATTCCCGCCGGCAGGGGAATGACCAGCAGCAAAAGGAACAGCGCCGGCCCGAGTATCAAACCTGCAGTTTGCCGGGTCATGCGGACCTGTTTTTCAGATAAAACGCACCGATTCAAACTGCGCCGTCATGGACAAGGAGGCCGTGTTTCGCTCGTGCCCGTTCAGGGGAAGAAAATCGCCTGGATTCCCCAGATTAACAATGCAATCCAGATCACGGTATATAACCAGAATTCCTTCCACAGCTCCTTTACATCCAGTTGCAACGCCCAGTCAACCAGCCTGTCCCCGTAGCTTGCCATGCCAGTGACCATGAGGAGCACGATGAACAAACTGACGGCAAGGATATGAATGATTGTGATGCCGGACTTCACCAGGAAATAAAGCACGATGGCGGCAAGCAGGAATGCCGCGACCGATGTTACCTTCGGCCTGGCGTAAATCCTCCTCGCAAACATGAGCCATGACCTGGGCGAGACGGACATTACCGCCAGTTTTACAACGGAAAATGCAATCAGCAGCAGTGCCAGGATTTCCAGTGTTCCGATCTTCATATCGCAGTCCTCCGTTTATCCGGGCAGACGCCCTTACAAATTCTCGCTCCACCCCGTGAAAATGCATTATTTAATCGAAGCGGCGTGGGGGGCGATCCGTTTCCGGTATGTATTTATTGGCCCATTGGATAATGGCACCAATTACCGGTTTCAGGCTGCGGCCGGTTTCCGTCAGATGATACTCAAAACGCGGTGGCCGCTCCCGGTAACGTGTTCTGTATATCAGGTTGGCGTTTTCCAGCCGCTGCAACCGGTCCGCCAGTATGTTGGTTGGAATTTTCTCTTCTGAATTCTGGAATTCCATGTAGCGCGTTTTCCCGAGCAGCAGATCCCTGATAACCAGCAGTGTCCACTTGTCACCTATGAGATCGAGGGTACAGGCAACGGGGCAACCGGAACGCCTGGATCTCCTCTGCCCAACTCTGCGCCGTGCATCGGGCTTTCCCATAAAGCCAGTATAGAGTGATGTTATATGACTTGCAATTTTAAAGTTACACGATATAATCCCTGTTTACTTGCAATTTAAAAGTATCCGGCCCCTGGCCGGGGGATTGAGATGAACATATTGATGCCGGTCGTGCTATTCCTTGTTTTTCTCCTGCTGACCGTGGTCTTATCCATGATAATCGAAGGGCTGCGCAAACCGCCACCCCCACCCGCTGTCCTCTACTGGAGTACCGATATACCCATCCAGTATCTCGATATCGGCAACATGCGAATCCGTTATATCAAGACGGGCCAGGGACCCAACCTGGTACTGCTTCATACCCTTCGTACCCAGTTCGATATTTTCCAGAAGATAATTCCGGATCTGTCCAGGGATTTTACCGTATACGCGCTGGATTACCCCGGACACGGTTTTTCAGGGATAGTCAATACCGATTATGTGCCGGAATTATTTGTGGATACGGTAGAAAAGTTCATGGAGCAGTTGAACATTGAAAACACAATGCTGGCGGGTATTTCCATTGGCGGCACCATTCCACTGTTGATCGCAGCAAAACATAACCCGCGTGTCAAAAAAGTCGTTTCCATCAATCCCTACGATTACGGTAAAGGCAGGGGCGTGGAACGCGGTAATTTTACCGCCTGGTTGATCTTTACCCTGGCGCGCATCCCTGTTGTCGGGGAAACCGTTATGCGCTTTCGCAATCCGATGGTGGAAAACAGAATCATGGAGGGTGGGGTCGCTTTTCCGCAGGCCTTGCCCGGAGAATTTCTGCAGCAAATATACGAAGCCGGCGTTCGCAAGGGACATTACCGCGCATTCATCAACCTGATTCGAAACGCAGGCAAATGGGAAAACGCTCATGGCGTATACGGGCGAATCAAGGTTCCGGTATTGATCGTATACGGAGAAAATGACTGGTCAAATGACGCCGAAAGGCAGCGCACATTGAACGGAATCCCGGGTGCAAGGCTGGAAATTGTAGCAAACGGAGGTCATTTCCTTTCCCTCGACCAGCCAGAGCGCGTAATGACACTGATCAAAAACTTTGCCTCGGCCTGAAAGAGGGAACAAAAGATGCCGAAACATGCATTTTGCCGGCAGTTATTTATTGCTTCCTGCAGGGTTATTAATTCCGCACCTCATGCCGTTTTCGAGGGCGGTCATGCCTTTGATGGATTCTGAATGAAATTTGTCGTCTATGCGGCGATATTTGCAATTACATCGGCCACAATGCTGGCCAAGGGGGAAACAATTGAAATCAA
>CAZXGW010000123.1:3286-5026 GCA_964640355.1 uncultured Enterobacteriaceae bacterium | reverse complement strand
ATCCGGTCTTGCCAGTGAGCCACCCAGTCGAGCACCTGGTCGGGGGGTATCGGACGGGAGATAAAGTAACCCTGCCCGAAATCACATCCGAGTTCGCGCAGGTAGCGGAAGGTGCTGCCCGTTTCTATGCCCTCTGCGCAGACGGTCAGATTGAGATTGTGCGCGAGTTCAACGATCGCCCTGACAATCGTCTTCGCTTCCTGGCTCTGGTCCAGCTCCATGACGAACGACTTGTCGATCTTCAGTTCGTTAAACGGCATGCGGTAGATCTGGACCAGGGACGAATAGCCGGTGCCGAAATCATCGATCGAGATGTTGACGCCCTTGACCCGCAGCCGCGTCAACGCCGCCACGTTACTGGGTACATCCTCCATGATGCCGGTTTCGGTGATCTCCAGCATCAACTGCGATCCGTCCACCTTTGCCCGGCCCAGCAGGGCAATGATCCGGTCCGGCAATGTCGCATCCGCGAGGAGATGGGGGGCGAGGTTGACGGAGATCTCCGGCCTGAAATCCACCTCTTCGCGCCAGCGGTTGACCTGCCGCAGGCTCTCCTCAAGCACGAATTCCGTCAGCGGTCCGATCAGGCCGCTCTCTTCCGCAAGGGTAATGAATTCATCCGGCATGAGCATCCCTTTGTCGGGATGGTCCCAGCGCACCAGGGCCTCGAATCCCTTCACCCGGTAATGCCTGTCCTCGCCGAAGCTTATCTTGGGCTGGTAATGGACGCAGAGCTGGCGCCCCGCTATGGCCGCCTCCAGGATGTCATGGCTGATGACGCCGGTTTTGGCCATGCTTTTCTTCAACATGGCTTCCAGGTCTTCGAGGAGCAGGGGTTTCTGCAGCGTCCCCAGCATGCTCAGGTTCAACGATTCGCCGAGGTGTACGGCCGCACTGCGCACCTTGGTATCCATGCCGCTGACCAACAGCAGATCTGCGCTGCATTTTTCATCGGCGAGAAAACGCAGCAGCTCGATGCCGTCGGTTTCGGGCATCTGCAGATCCATCACGATCATCCCCGGCTTGAAGGAACGGGTAAGGCTTTTGAACTGATCGCCGGACTGGGTGATCATCACCTCGAAGTTGTTCTGGCGGCCGACTTCGCCAATAAACTCGGCGATCTCCGGTTCGTCATCGATGATCAGAAGCCGTTTTTTCTGCATTCGCCTCCCTCTCTTCCAGGATCGCCAAGAGCTTTTCGGCCAGGACCTCCCTCGTGTACGGTTTCCTGATCCATATAATGCCACTTTCCCGGGGCGAAGCCACGTTTTTGTTATATCCGGAGGCGATAACGGCTTTCAGGCCGGGCCTGTGCTCCCTGAGTTTTTGCACCAATTCCACGCCGTTCATGGGGCCGGGCATGACCATGTCGGTGAACACGAGTTCAATATCACCGGTCTTGTCGAAAATGGCGATCGCCGAGGGGCCGTCTTCGGCCTCAAGCACCCGGAATCCGAGATTTTCAACCAGCGAGGAGGCGATTTTCCGGACATGCTGATCATCTTCCACGATGAGCACCGTCTTCCGGCTCCCGGTTACCTGGAATGCGGGTTCTGCCTTGTCACCGCTGCGCACCGTCTCCGCCGCCTCAGCAACCTCGGGCAGGTAGAGTTTTATGCACGTGCCCTGGTTCACTTCACTGTACACATTGACGAACCCCGCGGTCTGCTTGACGAAACCATACACCATGGCCATGCCGAGACCGGTCCCCCTGCCCTCCTGCTTCGTGGTATAGAACGG
>CAZXGW010000123.1:0-3186 GCA_964640355.1 uncultured Enterobacteriaceae bacterium | reverse complement strand
GTTCACGTCGAACACCTCCACCTCCTGCACCTGCCGCCGGGAAAAGCTCAACAGGTCCGAGGTCAGCCGGGCCGCCCCCTTCGCGGAATTGATGGCGGCCTGGACCATGTGTACCGCCCGGGCGTCTTTTGCCACCTGCCGCTCGAGCAGCTGCAGATTGCCCATGATCACGGTGAGGCGGTTGTTGAAATCATGCGCGATGCCGCCCGAGAGCTGGCCGATGGCATCCATCTTGTGGGACTGGCGTAGCTGAGCCTCCATTCTCAGGCGCGCGGTAATGTCGCGGCTGACGGAGATGTATTCAATGATCGTTCCTCTTTCATCGCAGACCGGGGTAATGGTCTGTTCCGAGTAATAGTCCTGCCCCGCTTTGTTCTTGTTGACGAGGACGGCCCTGAAAACATCCCCCTTCGTGATGGTCTCCCACAGCCGGGGATAGATCGCCTCATCCTGCTTTTCACTCTTGAGTATTCTCGGGTTGCGGCCGATAACGTCGTTGTAGGAATAGCCCGTGGTCTTCGTAAACGCGGGATTGACATAGATGATGTCGCCTTCGGCATCGGTGATTAGTATCGATTCGTCGGTTGAATTCACGGCGGTGGTCAGGCGTTTCATCTCCTCCATGGCCTGCCTGTTCTCAGTGATATCTCGGATCGTGATGACCGCCAGCAGCGGCAGGCCGTCAGCGTCGCGGGCGAGGCTGCCGCTGTAACTGAAGGTCCGCTGCCAGTCGCTCTGAATGCGCCGGATATGCACTTCCAGATCTCGTAGATCTTCGCCGCGCAGGACACGGGTCAGAGGCCATTGCTCCACCGGCCATACGGCGTCGTCCAGGGACGACAATTCGAAGGTGTCGGCAAATGCCGGCAGGCGGCGGAGATAATCGGCCGGATCGGTGAATCCGTGCATCTCGATGGCGGCACGGTTGAAAAACAGGAGCTGGCCCTCGAGGTCAGATACGGCGACGCCTTCGGCGATGTTTTCCAGCACCGTCTGCAAGCGGGCCTCGCTCTCCTGCAGGGCCTCCCTTATCCGCCTTACCTCCTGCCCCCTGGTGCGCGTGGCCTGAAGAATGTCACCGAAGGCACGGAAGATGTTTTTCATCTCATCTATTCATCCATTTCAGAAAATCGATTTCACCTTCTCAAACTCGGTTGACTTGTCGAAGAAGTAATCCACGCCGAGTTCGGCGCAGCGCTTGCGGTAGGCAACGTAGGGATAATTCGTCAACACGGCGACTGTCGTTTCCGGCGAATGTCTCTTTATCGCTTCCAGCGCGCTGATACCGCCGCCCCCGGGCATGCGGATGTCGAGTATCACGATGTCGGGGCGCAGGGCCTTGTGCTGTTGAATCGCCTCCTGCGCATCCTGCGCAACCCCCACGACCTCCAGGCCGTTCATTTCGGCGATGAGCGAGCAGAGCCGTTGCTGGATGACGGCGGAATCATCGGCGATGAGTACGCGTCTGGGAGTGCCGCGCGGACCGGCGGATGCCTCTTCACGTTGCGATGTAGCCACGAATTCCTCCTTCACCACGGGCCTTGCCGGGCCTCTTTGCCCGTTATTTAAGAACGAATAGGGAAAACAGCGCTATAGGGCAACAACCCGCCAGGCATGGGGATTTGTCCTAGTCGCGGTGAGGTAAAGTCTTACCCCCAGTTGAATCCTCTCTCCGCGCGGCCCCGGCGGATGCCGGTGATCAGGAAGAGATTCCGTGTTCCAGGGCGTAGCGGATGAGTTCCGCGGTGGTTTTGAGGTTGAGCTTCTCCAGCAGTTTCGAGCGGTGGGCGCTCACCGTCTTGGGGCTCAGGGACAGTTCATCGGCGATATCCTTGAGGCGCATGCCGGAACCCAGCAGGGACAGGATCTGATGCTCGCGATTGGTCAATTTCTCGTGAGCACTGGCCTTGCCGGCCGGATTATGGTGCTGCAGGAGATGGTCAGCGAGAAAGGTGGTGATGTATTTTCTGCCGCGGTAGACGGTGCGTATGGCCTCCGCGAGCTCTTCCCGGCTGTGTCCCTTGGTGAGGTAGCCGAACGCGCCGGCCTTGAAGGCGCGGATCGCATAGATCTCTTCGGGGTGCACGCTCAGCACAAGGATCCTGACTTGGGGAAATTCCGCGAGCAGGCTGCGCATGGTCTCAAGGAAATTTCCGCCGGGCATGGAGATATCGAGCAGCAGCACGTCGGCTTCGTGGCTGCGGAGCTGCTGCAGGACCTGTGTTGCATCGATCGCCTCGGCGACGATCGCCATGTCACCGTTTTCGCTGACCAGCCGCTTCAACCCCTCCCTGACAACGGGATGATCATCTGCAATGACAAGCCGGATCATGGAGGATTCCCCGCTACCCGCATTCGATCATCCTATTCTCAGGGGGATGGTCAGGGTAACCCCGGTGCCACCGTCCTTATCCAGGCGCCGGATGACCACTTCGCCGCCTACGGCCCGCGCCCGTTCCCGCATGCCGATCAATCCGATAGACCGGTTGCTTTCCAGCGCCTCATCACTGATGCCTCTACCGTTATCGTGGACTTCCAGCAGCAGATGGTCGTCCCTGGTCTGCAATCTCACCTGGACGGCCTGAGCCTGTGCGTGTCGGGAAACGTTGGTCAGGGCTTCCTGCAGGATGCGGAACACCACTGTATCGCGGGTACTGTCCAGCCCAATCGTTTCGATTTCGTTCTCGAGCGTACAGCGGCAAGCCGTGCGCCGGCTGAATTCATCCACTTGCCACTCCACCGCGGCTTCCAGCCCGAGATCGTCCAGCATGGCCGGCCGCAGATTGTGAGACATTTGCCGCACGGTATCCAGCGACTCGTCGGCCAGCAGCATCGCTTCGCGTACCCGCACGGCCAGCGGCTCTTGCCCTGCCGGTAACTGCTCCAGCAACCAGGCCAGATCGATGCGCAGCCCGGTCAGCGTCTGGCCCAGTTCATCGTGGATCTCGCGCGCAATACTGGTACGTTCCTCCTCGCGTACCGCCTGCAACCGCATCGCCAGGTTACGCAGACCCTCCTCTGATTTCTGGATCCTCTTACTCGACTGCCAGCTGTTAATGGCCTCCGCCAGCAGGTTGGCCACCGCCTCGAGGAAATGGATGTCGCTGGCATCAAATGCCCTGACCTGCCGGCTGTGGACGCCGAGTACGCCCCAGGGCCGATCCCGCCTGCCGATGGGGACACTCA
>CAZXGW010000122.1:1354-5061 GCA_964640355.1 uncultured Enterobacteriaceae bacterium | reverse complement strand
TCACCATTCACCGCCTCACTCATAGCGTATTTCCAGGATTTCGTACTGAATAACGCCGCCGGGGGCGTTGACCTCCACCACCTCGCCCTCCTTCCTGCCGATCAGGGCGCGCGCAATCGGCGAGGTGACCGAGATCAGGC
This sequence comes from uncultured Enterobacteriaceae bacterium, assembly GCA_964640355.1. Classification (GTDB taxonomy): domain Bacteria; phylum Pseudomonadota; class Gammaproteobacteria; order Eutrophobiales; family Eutrophobiaceae; genus CAZXGW01. Next base: position 4,921 of record CAZXGW010000122.1, on the reverse strand, counting down.
CCTTCTCGATTTCCGCCTCTATCTCGCCGACAATCTGGTAAGTCACTTCCTCGTCATTATCGAGGTTCATCAGCTCGATGGTCGCGCCAAACACCACCTTGCCGTCGTGATTCAGCGTGGTGACATCGATGATCTGTGAATTTGACAGGGCGTTCTCGATTGCAGCGATGCGTCCTTCGAGGAAACTCTGCTGTTCGCGCGCCGCGTGGTATTCGGCGTTTTCACTCAGATCGCCGTGGGCGCGCGCCTCGCCGATCGCGCGGCTGATACGCGGGCGATCGACGGTCTTCAGGACTTTCAGCTGCTGGCGCAACCTTTGTGCGCCTTTGGCGGTTATGGGCAATTTACTCATTCCACTTCCCCGTGCAGGAGCTGCAGCCGGTTGACGTCTCCGGAGTCATTCTGTTTCAGGGCCAGTATCGTCGCCCTGGCGCCTGCCATGGTCGTGGTATAGAACACCTTGTGCTGCAGGGCGGTGCGGCGTATGGAATAGGAATCGGCGATGGCTTGCTTGTCTTCGGTAGTATTTACTATGAGATCAATCTCGTCATTTTTCAACATGTCCACGATGTGCGGCTGGCCTTCGCGTACCTTGTTCACCGGCCGGCATCCAAGTCCGCCGTCGGCCAGCGCCCCGGCGGTGCCACGTGTGGCGCAGAGGGTGAAACCGAGCGTGGCAAGTTCGGCGGCGATCATCCGGGCCTCGTTCTTGTCTTCATCCCGCACGCTGATAAAGGCCAGTCCCGACCGCGGGATCTTCTCCCCCGCCGCAAGCTGTGACTTGGCAAAGGCCTCGCCGAAACTCCTTCCGATACCCATGACCTCTCCCGTGGATTTCATCTCGGGGCCAAGCAGGGAATCCACTCCCGGAAACTTGATGAAGGGAAAGACGGATTCCTTGACCGAATAATAGGACGGCAGCCGACTTTCCGTGATCCCCTGGCTCGCGAGGCTCTTGCCGACCATGCAGTTCGCCGCAACCCGCGCCCAGGAGATGCCCGTCGCCTTGGAGACAAAGGGGATGGTGCGGGAGGCCCGTGGATTGACTTCGAGCACGTAAATATCTTCACCCTGGATCGCGAACTGGGCGTTCATCAATCCCACGACGTTCAGTTTCCTCGCCAGGGCGCAGACCTGTTCCGAAAGCCGCCGGCTGATCCCGGGACCGAGGCTGTGCGGCGGCAACGAGCAGGCGGAATCGCCGGAGTGGACGCCGGCCTGTTCGATGTGTTCCATGATGCCGGCGATAACGACGTTGCGGCCATCGGAAACGGCATCGACGTCCACCTCCACGGCATCGCGCAGGTAATGATCAAGCAGCACCGGCGACCGGTTCGAAACGGCGACGGCCTCACGCATGTAGGCGCGCAACTCGTCTTCGTTGAACACGATTTCCATAGCGCGCCCGCCGAGCACGTAGGAGGGGCGCACGACCAGCGGGTAGCTGATATCCGCGGCGAGTTTCACGGCCTCCTCCACGCTCCTCGCAACGCGGTTGGGCGGCTGTTTCAGGTCCAGCTCGACCAGCAATTTCTGGAACCGTTCGCGGTCCTCCGCCAGATCGATGGAATCCGGCGAGGTACCGATGATGGGCGCCCCGGCCTCGTCCAGCGCCCGCGCCAGTTTGAGGGGCGTCTGTCCGCCGTACTGCACAATCACGCCCAGGGGTTTCTCGAGGTCGATGATCTCGAGAACGTCTTCCAGTGTGAGGGGTTCAAAATACAACCTGTCCGAGGTGTCGTAATCGGTGGAGACGGTTTCCGGGTTGCAGTTCACCATGATCGTCTCGTAGCCGGCCTCCCGCATGGCCAGCGCCGCCTGCACGCAGCAATAGTCGAATTCGATCCCCTGCCCGATCCGGTTCGGGCCGCTGCCGAGCACCATGATCTTTTGCCGGCCGGTGGGATTGGCCTCGCATTCATCCTCGTAGGTGGAATACAGGTAGGCGGTGGTGGCCGCGAATTCCGCGGCGCAGGAATCCACCCGCTTGTAAACGGGGCGGACCTGGTGCCTGTGGCGCAACTCGCGTATCGCCTGTTCCGTCGTATCCACCAGGGTGGCGAGGCGGCTGTCGGAAAATCCCATGCGCTTGAGATCGCGCAGCCTGCCGGCGGTCAATGCCGCCGCACCCTCCCGCCTGATCACAGCTTCCTCGTCCACCAGGCGTTTAATCTGGTCCAGGAACCAGGGATCGATACGACAGTGTTCATGGACCTCCCGAATATCCAGGCCGTAGCGGAACGCCTCGGCGATATACCAGAGGCGTTCGGCGCGGGGCACGCGCAATTCATGACGGATCACTTCGACGGCATCGTCCCGGTTGCTGCCGGCGGCAATGCGCTCATTGAGGCCGTCCATGCCGGTCTCCAGGCTGCGAATCGCCTTCTGCAGCGACTCCTGGAAGGTGCGCCCGATGGCCATGACCTCGCCCACCGATTTCATCTGGGTGGTCAGCCGATCATCGGCCCTGGGGAATTTTTCAAAGGTGAACCGCGGCAGCTTGGTGACGATGTAGTCAATGGTGGGCTCGAACGAGGCCGGCGTGGCACCGCCGGTAATCTCGTTGGCGAGCTCGTCCAGGGTATAACCCACGGCGAGCTTGGCCGCGACCTTGGCGATCGGGAATCCCGTGGCTTTCGAGGCCAGCGCCGAGGAACGCGATACCCTCGGGTTCATCTCAATGATGACCAGTTCGCCGTTTTCCGGGTTGACGGCGAACTGGACGTTGGAGCCGCCGGTATCCACGCCGATCTCGCGCAGCACGGCGATCGAGGCGTTCCGCATGATCTGGTATTCCTTGTCCGTCAGCGTCAGGGCCGGCGCGACGGTGATCGAGTCCCCGGTATGGATTCCCATGGGATCGACGTTCTCAATCGAACAGACGATGATGCAGTTGTCCCTGTGGTCACGCACCACTTCCATTTCAAATTCCTTCCAGCCGATCACCGACTGTTCCAGCAGGATTTCACGGGTCGGCGACGCCTCCAGCCCGCGCTCGCAGGCCTCCGGGAACTCTTCGCGGTTATAGGCGATGCCGCCGCCACTGCCGCCCAGGGTGAAGGATGGCCGGATGATGACGGGAAAGCCGACCTCCTCCTGGATCTCCCAGGCCTGGTCCATGTTGTGAGCGAGACCGGAATGCGGCACGGCGAGACCGATCCTTTTCATCGCCTCGCGAAAATGCTCGCGATCCTCGGCCTTGTCGATGGCCTCGCGTGAGGCGCCGATCAATTCAACGCCGTATTTTTCCAGCACGCCCACGCGCGCCAGGTCCAGCGCGCAGTTCAGGCCGGTCTGCCCTCCCATGGTCGGCAGCAAGGCGTCCGGCCGCTCAGCGTCGATGATCTTCTCCAGCACCGGCCAACATACCGGCTCGATGTAGGTGGCATCCGCCATCTCGGGATCGGTCATGATGGTGGCCGGATTCGAATTCACCAGGATGACGCGATAGCCTTCTTCGCGCAGCGCCTTGCAGGCCTGCGTCCCCGAATAATCGAATTCGCAGGCCTGGCCGATCACAATCGGCCCGGCGCCGATAATCAGGATGGACTTGATGTCAGTTCGTTT
>CAZXGW010000122.1:0-1254 GCA_964640355.1 uncultured Enterobacteriaceae bacterium | reverse complement strand
TCACCACTCACCGCCTTGCCTCCATCAACTCGATGAAATGCCGGAACAGCGGGCGGACATCGTGCGGGCCGGGGCTGGCCTCGGGGTGCCCCTGGAAGCTGAAGGCGGGCGCGGTGACATGCTCCACACCCTGCAGGGAGCCATCAAACAGCGAGCGGTGCGTAGCGCGCAGTGTCTCCGGCAGGGTCTCTTCGGCGACGGCAAAACCGTGGTTCTGGCTTGTGATCATGACCCGGCCAGTGCGCAAATCCACAACCGGGTGATTGGCGCCGTGGTGGCCGAATTTCATCTTCAGGGTCCTCGCCCCGGCAGCCAGAGACAACAACTGGTGACCCAGGCAGATCCCGAAGAGCGGCGTCTTATCGGCGAGGATCTCCCGGATCGCCTCGATGGCATAGTCGCACGGGTCGGGATCACCCGGGCCGTTGGAGAGAAACACGCCATCGGGTTTTTCCGCCAGCACCTCTTTCGCCGGCGTTATGGCCGGTACTACTGTCAGCCGGCATCCGTGATCGACCAGCAGGCGCAGAATGTTCCGCTTGATGCCGTAGTCACAGGCGATCACCCGGTAGCGCAGGGACTTCTCCACCGGACGGGCTGATCCGGCCTTCAGCTGCCAACTGCCCTCCGTCCATTCGTACGGCGCCGTAGTACTGACCTCCTTTGCCAGATCGGCGCCCTTGAGGCCGGGAAAGGCGCGGGCGGCCTCTACCGCCATTTTTTCATCGAGCGGGTCACCGGCCATGATGCAGCCGTCCTGCGCGCCCTTGTCGCGCAGGAGGCGGGTCAGCCGGCGGGTGTCGACATCCGCGATCGCGACTACCCGGTGCGCCCCGAGAAAATCCGGCAGGCCCTGTTCCGCGCGCCAGTTGCTCCGGCTTGCCGGCAAATCACGGATCACGAGACCGCTGGCGTATATGGCCCGGGATTCCTCGTCTTCCCGGTTGGCCCCCACGTTACCGATGTGCGGCTGGGTGAGGGTGATGATCTGCTGGTAATAGGAGGGATCGGTAAGGATTTCCTGGTAGCCGGTAATCGCGGTATTGAAAACTACTTCCCCGGTGGCCTGTCCTTCAACGCCAATGGACCTGCCGAAAAACAAACTGCCATCTTCAAGTGCCAATAATGCCTTTTGACTCAATAACTTCTCCGTGAATGCCGCACATACAAAACGGGAGCAACCTCGCGACTGCTCCCGTTATGCCGGTTTAATAAATTTTACTGGCACGCTGTCCCGATGTCCACGCACTTGAG
>CAZXGW010000121.1:0-5078 GCA_964640355.1 uncultured Enterobacteriaceae bacterium | reverse complement strand
AAAAAATCCACTGAAATTTAAGAATACTGTCCCCCGAATTATTCCGGCGGCACACGGTCTTCCGGAGGACTACCCGGCAGCCTGAATAAGGAAAGACGGCTACGGGACACTATGCTAGCGCTGGAACAAGGGGCGTTCCGCTACCCGGGCCTGCAGGGTCATTTCTTCCCAGCCCCTCAGCAGATCAACATCGATCACCGTCCCCGGCCGGAGCCTCGAGATCATCTGGATAGCCTGCTGCGGATCGCTGACCGGCTGGCCGGTGATCCGGGTGATGATATCGCCCGGCATGATGCCGGCCTGATCGGCCGGACCGTTGTTCAGGACGCCGGCGACCTGGATCCCGCCGCCCGAGAGCCTGGCCCGGCTCAGGATATCGGGCGAGACAATCTGCGCCTCGATCCCCAGCCAACCGCGCACCACGCGGCCGTTCTCGATGATCTGCCGCATGACTTCGAGGGCGAGGTTGACGGGCGTCGCAAGCCCGATGCCCTGCGAGCCGCCGGTGTTGGAGATGATGGCCGTATTGATACCGATGAGATCGCCGTTGGCGGTTATCAACGCGCCGCCCGAATTGCCCGGATTGATATCCGCATCGGTCTGGATGAAATCCTCAAACGTGGTGATGCCCATGCGCTTTCGGCCCTTGGCGCTTACGATCCCCTGGGTGACGGTCTGGCCGAAATCGTAGGGATTGCCTATCGCCAGCACCACGTCGCCGACCTGCAGGGTATCGGAATCCCCCAGGGTGATGGCGGGCAGGTTGTCCAGGGGGACATGAAGCACCGCAAGGTCGGTATCGGGATCGACACCGATGACGCTTGCCTTGGCCTGGCGTCCGTCGTTGAGGGTGACGCGGATCTCGTCCCGGTTCTGGATGACATGGGCGTTGGTCAGGGTGTATCCCGCGGGATTCATGATCACGCCTGAACCGAGATTGCTTTCACGCCACCGGTTGGGTGCCGGCGCGGCGGGACCGAAAAAACGCTGGAACAGCGGGTCCTGAAACAGGGGATTGACCTGCGGCTGGAGAATCTTGCTGGCGTACACGTTGACCACGGCCGGCGCCGCCCGGCTGACGGCCTCGTTATAGGACGCCTGGGATGAACGTACCGGGCGGCTGTCCGGTGCAGAGCTGCTGCGCCCGGTAATGTCAGGCCAGACGAGCAGGATGAGAACCGCCGCCGCCAGACCGATGAGGACGGATTGAAGGATGAATCTGACGGTAGGCATGGCGTGTAAACTTTCCGTGATTCGGCAACGCGTTACCGCATCGGGGGGCGGCAAAACGCCTTGACACGTCATGGTATACTACTGCGTCGTCGGGCAAAATGCAGTCATTGCCAAGGGGAATAGACATATGCATGACCGGGAAACAAACGGCCAGCGACGGCGTTTTCTGACTACGGCCGCCACCGTGGTCGGCGGTGCGGGAATAGTGGCCACCGCCATTCCTTTCATCTCCACGATGAAGCCGAGCGCCAGGACAAAGGCGATCGGCGCGCCGGTGGAGGTCGATATAAGCGAACTGCAGCCCGGCCAGATGATGCGCGTCAAATGGCAGGGCAAGCCGGTGTGGATACTGCGGCGCGGCGAGAAAGCGCTGGAGGATTTGAAAACGCTCGATGACGAACTCAGGGATCCCGATTCCTCGCGAGAACAGCAACCCCCCTACGCGAAAAACGAACATCGATCCATCAGACCCGAATATCTTGTGGTCATCGGCCTGTGCACGCACCTTGGATGTTCGCCGAATTATTTTACCGCCGCTGATCCGCACGACATGGGCCCTGACTGGAAGGGCGGCTTCTTCTGCCCCTGTCACGGGTCGAGGTTCGATCTCGCCGGCCGGGTTTTCAAGGGCGTTCCGGCGCCGGATAATCTCATCGTGCCCCCGCACAAGTTCCTGTCCGACGTTCACATTCTCATCGGCGATGACAGCGGTGCCGCGTAGATGAACAGGGCCGTGACTTACCTGTGCCTGCTCAGGGACTGGATTGACGCCCGGTTCCCGATGACGAAATTGTGGAACGAGCATCTGGCCAGGTATTACGCGCCCAAGAATTTCAATTTCTGGTATTTCTTCGGATCGCTTGCGCTCCTCGTTCTCGTCATCCAGATCGTAACCGGCATCTGGCTGACCATGAATTACAAGCCTTCCGCCGACCAGGCCTTCGCCTCTGTTGAGTTCATCATGCGCGATGTCGAATGGGGCTGGTGGATCCGGTACATGCATTCCACGGGCGCGTCCGCCTTTTTTATCGTGATCTACCTGCACATGTTCCGCGCGCTATTGTACGGGTCGTTCAAGAAGCCGAGGGAACTGCTGTGGATCACCGGGATGCTGATTTACCTTACCCTGATGGGCGAGGCCTTTTTCGGCTACCTGCTCCCCTGGGGGCAGATGTCGTACTGGGGGGCGCAGGTGATTATCTCCCTGTTTGGCGCCATACCGGTTATCGGGGACGATCTGGCGCTCTGGATCCGTGGCGACTACGTGGTGTCCGACGTGACCCTGAATCGCTTCTTTTCGTTTCACGTCATCGCCATGCCCCTGGTGCTGCTCGCACTGGTATTGATTCACATCATGGCGCTGCATGAAGTGGGCTCGAACAATCCGGATGGCGTGGAGATCAAGGAGCGCAAGGATGCGGACGGCGTGCCGATCGACGGCATCCCTTTCCATCCCTACTACACGGTCAAGGATATCGTCGGCGTTGCCGTGTTCCTGATATTTTTCTCGCTGGTTGTCTTTTACAGCCCGGAAATGGGCGGCTATTTTCTTGAACACAATAATTTCATTCCCGCCGATCCCCTGAAGACGCCCGAGCATATTGCCCCCGTCTGGTACTTCACCCCCTACTACGCCATCCTCAGGGCGGTGCCCAGCCAGGTAGGAGGCGTATTTGCCATGGGGCTTGCCGTGATGCTGTTCTTTTTTCTCCCCTGGCTCGACCGCAGCCCGGTGAAATCCATCCGTTACCGGGGCCGGAATTACCGGATCGCCCTGGCGCTGTTCACCGTGAGTTTTCTGGCGCTGGGGTGGCTTGGCCTGCAGGTGGCGACACCCGCCTACACCTGGCTTGCGCGGATCTTTTCCGTCATCTACTTCATGTTCTTCGTACTGATGCCGTTCTATACCCGGGCGGATAATGACCAGCCCGTGCCCGAGCGTGTGAGATACCCGTGAGACTGCTTCGTTTCCTGCCGGTATTCGTTCTCGCCTGGCCGGCATTTCTCCAGGCGACGGGCCAGGCGCCTCACGACTATCGCATCGACGTGGACACGTCGGATATTGAATCCCTGCAGCGGGGCGCGCGGATCTTCGTGAATTACTGCATGGGTTGTCACTCGGCCTCCTACATGCGCTACAACCGGCTCGGCAAGGACCTGGGGATAAGCGAGGAGATCCTCAAGCGGAATTTCATGTTCGGTACCGACAAGACCGGCAGCACAATGGATATCGCCATGAAGGGCGCGGACGCCCTGGTTTTCTTCGGCGTGGCTCCGCCGGACCTTTCCGTTAACGCCCGTTCGCGCGGGGCGGACTGGCTCTACGGTTATTTCATGACATTCTACCGGGATCCCTCGAGGCCGTTCGGTGTCAACAACCTGGTGTTCAGGGACGTCGCCATGCCCCATGTGCTGTGGGAGCTGCAGGGCTTTCAGCGGGCCGTCTACAAGACGGTCGTCCAGGTAGACGGTACCGAGGTTGAGGTCATTGAGAGGCTTGAACAGGACACGGCCGGCACAATGGATCCCGATGAGTACCGGCAGGCCGTCCATGACCTGGTCAATTTCATGGTCTATCTGGCGGAGCCGGCCAAGTTCCAGCGCCAGAAAATCGGCCTCTGGGTCATCATCTACCTGCTCGCTTTCCTGGCGCTGGCCTACCTGCTCAAGAAGGAATACTGGAGGGACGTTCGTTAAAACTGTCTCCCCGGGATGCCTATCCGTTTCCAGACCGCCGCCGTCCTCCGGAATAACCCATGGCAAGCATAGCCAACAGGCGTTCCATCATGGTGCTTTATTCTGATCCCGTTACGCCGATCGGCCACGGCGTCCGCATCGTACTCGCGGAAAAGGACATCAGCGTCGAGATCAATTACGTTGCGGGAAATGAAAGGCCGGAAGAGCTCGTTGAACTCAATCCCTACAATTCCATATTGACCCTCATCGACCGGGAACTGGTACTGTACGATGCGCAGATCATCATGGAATACCTGGATGAACGATTTCCACATCCGCCGCTGATGCCGGTGGATCCCGTATCGAGGGCGAGCAACCGCCAGTTGCGTTACCGCGTCATGAGGGACCTGTATCAGCTGGTGGACCCCCTCGAGGGTGATAACGACATCGCCGCCGCCGCCGCGCGCAAAAACATGCGCGATAATCTTACGGCGATTGCCCCCCTTTTTGAACAGAAACCCTATTTCATGTCGGATGAATATTCGCTGGTTGACTGCTGCATGGCGCCGTTGTTGTGGCGGACGAAGATCTATGGCATCAAGCTGCCTTCATCGGCGCGGCCGCTGGTGAAATACGGAGAAAGGCTGTTCGAACGCGAGGCGTTCCTTACCAGCCTGTCGGAACGTGAGAAGGAGATGGAGAGCCTGTAAGAGGCGATCCACCGGCCTACACTGCCATGCCAGATGCCATGACCTCCAACCGGCCCTACCTGCTCCGGGCATTTTACGAATGGATCGTTGACAACGGCATGACGCCGCACCTGCTCGTGGACGCCGCCTGCAAGGATGTGATCGTGCCGTCGCAGTGCGTTGTTGATAAAAGGATCATCCTGAACATCCATCCGCAGGCCGTGCATAACCTGGAACTGGGCAACGACAGGATTGTTTTCGGTGCCCGGTTCGGCGGCAGGCCATGCCAGATCAGCCTGCCGGTAGACGCCGTCATTGCGATCTACGCCAGGGAAAACGGGAAAGGATTGATCTTCCCCGAAGAAAAACCGGGCGCAGAGAGTAATGATGTGAAAACACCGTCCGGCCCCCCGCACATGAAGATCATCAAGTAGGATTCGCTTGTTTTTTGGAAACAGGCTCGGGCGGCTTTAACTGGTT
>CAZXGW010000120.1:3790-5134 GCA_964640355.1 uncultured Enterobacteriaceae bacterium | reverse complement strand
GGCCTGTTTCAGGGCTTCGACAATATGAAGATGGCCGGCGGCCTGCGCCAGGTCCAGCGCCGTCCGGCCGTCGTAATCCAGCGCGGCAGAATCCGCGCCGCTGCCGCGCAGCAACTCCACGAGATCCAGGTTGCCGTTTTCGGCCGCAATCATCAGCGCCGTCCGGCCGCGGTTGTCCTTCAAGTTCGGATCGGCCCCTGCCTCGAGCAGCATCCGCGCGGCGCCGGCATGGTTGTAACCCGCCGCCCACATCAATGGCGTCAGGTCGTTGCCATGGGGGGTGTTGACGTCCAACCCCTGGGCCAGCAGCATTTCCAGGATCTCGGTATTGCCGTTCGCCGCGGCGTAATCAACGGCGGTCTTGCCGGAATTGTCCACGACATCGGTAACCGCATCGTGATCCAGCAGTAATTTCACGATGCCGGCATGTCCGCCGTAGGCCGCCGCGATGAGCGGGGTGATCTGCTTCAGGCTGGGATGATTGACATCTGCCTGCTCCCGGATCAGGTATTCGGCGATTTCGAAATGCCCGTTTTCGGCAGCGCCCAGCAGGGCGGTTTCGCCGTTGACGTTGATCAGGTTGACTTCCGCGCCGTTTTTTACCAGCAACCTGGCGATTTCCATGTGACCTCCCCGCGCCGCGTAGACAAGCGCGGAATTGCCAAAGCGGTTGCGCGCCTTGACCGAGGCCCCACTGTTCAACAATTGTTCAACCGAGGTGTAGTCACCGTCCCTCGCGGCATCGAACAGGCGGAAATTCAGTTCACGAAATTCATCAGCCTCAGCCATTACCGGAAACAGCCACAGGCCGATCATAAACAGCGCCAGGTGGTGTATCTTTTTTCTACGCATTTTCAATGTCCTTTCGCATTAATGTTTCAACATGGGCCACGACGGCACTGGCAAGGCCGCTGAGATTATAACCGCCCTCCAGAACGGAAACCACGCGACCCCCGCAGTACCTGTCCGCCAGTTCCATGATTGATTCGGTCATGGTGACAAAGCCCTGATCGGTGATCTCGAGACAGCCGAGCAGATCATCCTTTCTGCTGTCGAAGCCCGCGGAGATCAGGATCAGATCAGGCCGGAAGCTATGGGCGGCGGGGAGGAGTTTTTCCTCGAATGAACCGAGGATATCGGCATCCCCGGCACCGCACGGAAGATGCACATTGATGTTGAAACCCCTGCCTGGGCCCTCTCCCGTCCGGGCCGGGTCGCCGGTGCCCGGATAGGCATGAAAATCATGTGTGGAAAAAAACAGCACGCTCGGGTCGGAGTAAAACGCGGCCTCCGTCGCGTTCCCGTGGTGATAATCCCAGTCCACAATCAATATTTTCTCCAGGC
>CAZXGW010000120.1:0-3690 GCA_964640355.1 uncultured Enterobacteriaceae bacterium | reverse complement strand
CGTCGGGCAGCCGCTCCAGCCGTTGCAGGTGAGGCAGCAGGCCGGAGCGGCCAAGTGCGGCCATCACGTGCCGCAGGCGTTCCGGGGATTCAGGATGGTCCGGTGCCAGCCGGTGCTCAAGAAAGATGTCATCGTACACGAGGCCTGTCATCCCGGCGTGCGTCCGTGTCCGCGGCAGCGCCTTCCCGGCCAGTCCCGCCCCCAGCAGGCCCGAGGCCAACATCAGAAATTGCCTGCGGTTCATTTCAGACGGAGTGATCTGCTACCATAACCACGGCAGGTTTCCCCTGCGGTTACAAACGCAATTTGTATTCAGGCTGTCAGCGCCACGGTCTGCAGGACGTCACGGATATATTGAAATGCACGGTAAGTGGTCCATCGCGCGCCGGGTTATCGTCCTGCTGCTGCCGGTCTGGCCGATCGCCGCGCCGGCCGCATGGGATATCGTGACGCACACCGACACGGATACGGCCACGCAGACACGGGTAGCCTACACGGAAAACGGCGAAGGCTACAGCCTGGAAATCTATCGCGACGGGTCGGGCGCCATCCGTTCGCGCTTCGGTACCCGTCACAGCCTCGGCAGGCTCGCCGAGAAAACCTGCCCGACCTACCAGGTTGATGATCGCAAACCCGGCAACCGATCCATCAATGATGCCGCCTGCATCTCCCACAGGCAGTGGGCGGAATTCATCCTCGGCTACATCGACAACAACCAGGTGACCTCAACGCTCCTGCACAACATGATGAACGGCAACAAGGTGACTTTCCGGTTCATCCTCGAAAACGGCGGCTACGCGGAAACCGAATTCTCGCTCTCCGGATCCAAACGGATATTGACCGATATACTGGGCAGGCAGCTCGTGGTGCGAACAGACAATGGCTTCACCAACTGAGATCCCGACCGGCACCCCGCCTTGGTCTTATCAGTACGCAGAATCAATTCATTAGCGGAGATTCCGGCCTCCGACTGGAATCCTCTTCTCAAGGGGACGGATCCGTTTCTCCGGCACGAATTTCTCTGCGGCCTGGAACAATACGGCTGTCTCGATGGACATGGCTGGTATCCCGCCCACCTTGCCGTATATTCCGGGGATACGCTTGCCGGCGCGATGCCGCTGTACCTCAAAACGAATTCGATCGGTGAATTTGTGTTTGACTGGAACTGGGCCGAGGCCTACCGGCAGGCGGGGGGCCGGTACTATCCGAAAATCGTGTCGGCGGTACCCTTTACGCCGGTCACCGGAAGGAGGCTGCTCGTTGCGGACCACTACCCCGGCAGCGATGAAGTCAAGCGCTGCCTGCTTGGCGCCGCCGACGAACTGGTAAGGGCGGCGGGCGTTTCCGGCCTGCACGTGCTCTTCCCCGACGAAACAGATCGCCTCGAACTCTCCCGCCATGGCCTGTTGCTGCGCCTCGGCTGCCAATACCACTGGTTTAACGAGGGTTACCGGGATTTTGACGATTTCCTGGATCGGCTCACCTCGAGGAAACGCAAGGAAATCAGGCGGGAACGCCAGGCCGTCAGAAATGCCGGCCTGGAATTTCAAGTCCTTCAGGGCCGGCAGATTACGCCGGACGTATGGGCCGTGTTTTTTGACTTTTACGCGTCCACGTTTCACCGTAAATGGGGCAGCCCCAGGCTGACACTCCCCTTTTTCCGCCACCTCGGCACTGCCCTGTCGGATGCCACCCTGCTGTTCCTGGCGCGGCAGCGGGGGCAATACGTAGCGGGGGCGTTTGCCATGCGCGGCTCCGATACCCTGTACGGCCGGCATTGGGGATGCCGCGGCTGGTTCCGCTATCTTCATTTTGAGTTGTGCTACTATCAGACTATTGAGTATTGCATTCGGGAAGGATTGAAACGACTGGATGCGGGCGCCCAGGGTGAGCACAAGCTGAGCCGCGGTTTCTTGCCAGTGGCCACGTGGTCCGCCCACCGGCTGGTAAACCGGGAATTCCGAAACGCCGTCGAGCGTTACCTGGCACGGGAACAAAGTTATGTCAGACAGTACATCAGTGAACTGAGCGGGCACCCTCCCTATAAACAGCATTCGGCGCAGGCGGGACATGACAAGAGGACACACGGCCTATAACAGGCTTTACTGGGTGAGAGACAATATCATCGCCGCCGATTTTCCCGACATCAGTGCGGCGCTGAGTGAACCGGATGGCCTGCTGGCCATAGGCGGCGATCTTTCACCCGAACGGCTGCTGAACGCCTACCGGCGCGGGATCTTTCCGTGGTACAGCGAGGGGCAGCCGATACTGTGGTGGTCACCCGACCCGCGCTGGGTGCTGGCACCCGAGGATCTGAAGATCTCGAGAAGCCTGCGGAGAACCCTGCGCAGCAGGAAATACCGGGTGACAGTCGATGCGGATTTTCCGGCAATCATTGAAATGTGCGCCGGGCCCAGAAAAGACTCCCGGGACACCTGGATTACGGCCGAGGTGATGAAAAGCTACACGATCCTGCACCAGCAGGGCTACGCGCACTCGGTGGAATGCTGGCACGACGGCACGCTGGCGGGCGGTCTTTACGGCGTCGCCATCGGCAGGATCTTTTTTGGCGAATCGATGTTCAGCCGGCAGGCGGACGCTTCCAAGGTTGCGCTCGTTCATCTTGCCGCCCGGCTCCGTGACCGGAAATTCAGGCTCATCGATTGCCAGGTCTATTCAAAACACCTGGAAAGCCTGGGGGCGAGGCCAATGTCGAGAAATGCATTCGCCGGCCTGCTCGGTCAATACTGCGCGATGGATGCCGGAATCAAACCGGGGAAGCATCCGCTGGACTGAAGCAACGCCCGTATGGAAAAGCTGAGTTTCTTCATCACACCCGAACATCCCTGCAGCTATCTGCCGGACAGGCGCGCCGTGACGCTGTTTGCCGACCCGCGCTATCCGAAAAACAAGCGGCTCTATTCCACGTTCGCCCACAAGGGATTCCGGCGGAGCGGTGAATATCTTTATAAACCGAGCTGCAATGGCTGCCGTGCCTGCATCCCCGTGCGGATACCGGTCAATGAATTCCGGCCGCGCCGGAGCCAGGTACGGTGCTGGAAACGCAACCGGGACCTGACCATCGTGCCTGTTGCCGCGGAATACCTGCAAACGCATTTCGATCTTTACTGCCGTTACGTCGCCAGGAGACACCCTGGGAGCAGCATGGACAAACCGCGGCCGGAAGACTACATGAATTTTCTGACGGCCAGCTGGATGGATTCGGTGTTTTTCGAGATGAAACGGGGTGATCAGCTACTGGGCGTCGCGGTCATTGACGTGCTGAATGACGGCCTGTCCGCCGTCTACACCTTCTATGACACCGATTATCCCGGCCGCAGCCTCGGCACGTTTGCCATCCTGCACGAGATCGAGGAGGCGAAGCGGCTCGGTTTAAACTGGTTGTACCTGGGCTACTGGATCAGGGACTGCAAAAAAATGAGCTACAAGACCGACTTTCAGCCACTCGAATATTACAGGAACAATGTCTGGCACAGGACGACCGCATGATGGGGCACAGATTCACCCTGGCAACCGTACCCGTTTTTCCTGCACCGGCGCCGGCCACAAATGACAGGTGCCATTACTCCCTGACGCCCTTGCAGGCACGCATCCGCGAAGACCAGAACCGCTTGTCCTGTGAGCCTGCCGCCATGCCGCGGGCAGGAACCGCTGAAACAAATATTTAAT
>CAZXGW010000119.1:0-5145 GCA_964640355.1 uncultured Enterobacteriaceae bacterium | reverse complement strand
GGGCTGGTGGAACGGTTCAATATCTGGATTATCCTGCTGGTCCTCGCCGGCGCCGCCTTCAGCTTTCACTACACCGCCGGGAATCTGAGGATGAATACCAGCACGCGGGACATGCTCTCGCCCGATCTGCCGTGGCGGCAGAACGATCTGAAGTACGATGAAAACTTCCCGCAATACACCGACAACATCCTGGTCGTGATCGAATCGGGTACGCCTGATGTGGCGGCGGATGCGGCCAACCTGCTGTATAACCGCCTGTCGGAGGAAACCACCCTGTTCAACACCGTCTATTATCCGCGGGCCCTGCCATATTTCCGGCAGTCGGCACTGCTGTTCCTGGACACGGGAGAATTGCAGGATCTCGCGGACAATCTCGCTGCCATCCAGCCCTTCCTCTCGAAACTGACGACGGACCCTTCCCTGCGCGGCCTGTTTGCCATGTTGACGGAGGCGGTCAAGGCAAAACGCGACGGCGATGACATCGATCTGTCTGACCTCCTTGATCGCATCAACAGGGCATTCTCGGCCCTCGACAGCGGGCAGCCCTACCGCCTGTCCTGGCAATCGCTGATGAGCGGCGAGGACGATCCCGGCATGATCCACCGTGAATTTATCGTCCTGCAGCCGGTCCTCGATTACGAAGAATTGTTTCCGGCCCATGCCGCCATCGACAGGGTGAACACGCTGGCAAGGACACTGGCCCTCACACCGGAGCGCGACATCCGGGTGCGCCTCACCGGCAGCGCGGCGCTCTCACATGACGAGATGCGGAACGTCTTCCAAGGCACCACCCTCGCGATTGTCCTCGCGCTGTGCATGGTGGGCGTCATCATGCTGGCCGGGCTGGGGTCATGGAAACTGGTGCTCGCTTCACTGCTGACGTTAATTACGGGCCTGATCTACACCGCCGGGTTCGCTGCACTGACCGTTGGAGAACTGAACCTGATATCGGTCGCGTTCGCCGTGCTCTACATCGGACTCGGCGTCGATTTTGCCATCCATTACTGCCTGCGCTACCGCGAGCTGCTCGTGGAACGGCAGGACAACCACGTCGCCCTCTGCAACACCTCGATAAACATCGGTGAATCCCTGCTGTTCTGTGCCGTTACCACGGCAATGGGATTCTACGCCTTCATTCCCACTGATTATGTCGGTGTTGCCGAGCTGGGCTGGATCTCCGGCAGCGGCATGTTCATCAGCCTTCTGATTACGCTGACGCTCCTGCCCGCCCTGCTCAGCCTGTTCCCGCTGGACGCGAAACACCGGCAGGGGAATCCCGTGATCACCGCGATCCCCGAAAGTCTGATCAGCGCCCCGCTGATTCACGCCGGCAGGATCAGGCTGATGACCGTCATCCTGGCCGCCGTCTCGCTGATCCTGATCACCGGCATCAGCTTCGATCACAATACCCTCAATCTCCAGTCACGAAAGAACGAATCGGTCAAAACCTATCTTGAATTGCTCGCCGACAGCGAGACATCGCCCTGGACCAGCGTGGTGGTGGCGGACAGCCGGGAGGAGGCCGAACAGCTGGTGGGCCGTCTGTCCCGCCTCGATCGCGTTGAAAAAGTAGCCTGGATCGACGACTTTGTGCCCGACGGCCAGGATGAAAAACTGGCGATTATCGAGGAGATGAATCTCATGCTGGGTTTTTTCAATACCGCGGAAACGGCACCGCCGGACGACCGGCAACGCATCGCTGCCCTGGAAGAGTTCAATCGGGAGCTGGCCTCCCTGCCGGCGGCGGAAACGCCGGATACCGGTGCACGCCCGCTGCAAGTCCGCCTCACCCGCTTCCTCGAACGGCTGGAGGCATCAGATCAGGACACCCGCCGGGAATTGCTCCGGAAAATCGAGTGGATCCTGCTGGCATCTCTGCCGGGGCGACTCGAGGAATTGCGCACCGCCCTGCAGGCAGAGCCCGTCAGCCGGTACAGCCTGCCTGAAGAACTCAAATCACACTGGCTCAGCGGCAACAACCATTACCTGATCGAGATTTATCCGAAAGAGAATCTGATGGACAATCACGCCCTGCGCCGCTTCGTCAAGCAACTCCAGGCCGAAGTCCCCACCGTGACGGGATCGCCGGTGGTCAGCCTCGAGGCCGGCGATGCCGTCGTCACGGCCTTCCAGCAGGCGTTTTTTTATGCCTTCACGGTGATCGCGTTGTTCCTGCTGGCAGTACACAGACTGCGGAATACCCTGTTGATACTGACGCCGTTGCTGCTGGCGACACTGTTCACCGGCGCCGCGAGCGTCATCTTCAATATCCCGCTGAATTTCGCCAACATCATCGCCCTCCCCCTCCTGCTCGGCATTGGTGTGGACAGCGGAATCCACATCATGCACCGCGTCCGCAGCAAACCACCCGAAGACGGCCGCCTGCTCGCCACCAGTTCGGCGCGCGCCGTGGTCGTCAGCGCCCTGACCACGATATTCAGTATCGGCAACCTTTCATTCTCACCGCATCTCGGCACGGCGAGCATGGGAAAGCTGTTGACCATAGGCATTACCATGACGCTGATCTGCACGCTCATCGTCCTGCCGAGCCTGCTCGCGGGCCAGCTCAAGCAGGCGACGGCACCATGAACAACGAGAAACCCTGGGACGCGCGCCTGGCGTATTGCCTGATCTATCCCCTGCGTAACAGCGGGGTGAAGCCCAACCATCTCACCGGCCTGCGCCTGGTGTTCGGAATCCTTGCCGCGGCCGCCCTCGCGACGGGTGATTATTTCTGGGCGAACGCGGGTGCCGTCTGTTTCGTGATCTCGAACTTTCTCGATCATACCGACGGTGAGCTTGCCCGCCTGACCGGCAGCATGACAACACGCGGGCATTATTTCGATCTGGCGTGTGACGCCCTGGTCAATATTCTCCTGTTCGTCGGCATCGGCATTGGCCTGGCGCGGGGCCCGCTGGGCTTCTGGGCGTTGCCGATGGGGCTCGCCAGCGGGATCGCCGTGGCCGGCATCTTCCACATGCGCAACCGGATCGAACAGAACATCGGCAAGCAGGGCGCAAGGCAGCCGCACTACCTGGGATTCGAAGCGGAGGACGTCCTGTACCTGCTTCCCGTTATCACGTGGATGAACTGGTTGGTTCCCTTCCTGGTGCTCGCCAGCATCGGGGCACCGGCTTATGCCCTCCGGGTCTGGTTCGAATTCCGCGCGCATGTCGCCGGTGCGCGCTCATGAAGACCCTCGTCACGGGCGCCAGCGGTTTTGTCGGTTCAGCCGTTGCACGTCAAATGATCGACGCCGGCCACGAGGTGCGCGTTCTGGTACGGCCCGCTAGCGACAGGCGCAACCTGCAGGGACTGGCGGTGGAAATCGTGGAAGGTGACCTTCGGGATGCCGGCAGCCTGCAAAAGGCGGTGCGGGGATGCAGCCACCTGTTCCACGTCGCGGCGGACTACCGACTGTGGATCCCGGATCCACAGACGATGTACGAGATCAATGTCGAGGCCACCCGCAATCTGCTGCGCGCCGCGGGCGAGGCCGGCGTCAGTCAAATTGTGTACACCAGCAGCGTGGCCACCCTGGGTTGCCGCGATGATGGCAGCCCGGCGGATGAAAACACCCCCACGTCGCTGGCGATGATGATCGGCCACTACAAGCGCTCAAAATTCCTGGCGGAACAGGAAGTGCTGCGCCTCGTGGAAAACGAACACCTGCCCGTGATCATCGTAAATCCCTCCACGCCCATCGGACCGCGTGACATCAGGCCCACACCTACCGGTCGGATCGTGCTGGACGTATTGCGCGGGAACATGCCTGCCTACCTGGACACGGGGCTGAACATCGTCCACGTCGACGACGTGGCCAGGGGACACCTTTTGGCATGCGCGCACGGCAAGTACGGCGAACGTTATATTCTCGGTGGAGAAAACCTCTCCCTGCGGGCGATCCTCGAGATGATCGCGGAGATCGCCGACGTGGCCGCCCCCAGGTTGCGCCTGCCGCATAACGTCGTGCTTCCCGCCGCCTGGCTGATGGAAAAATGGGCCTACGTCAGTGGCCGGGAACCCAGGGCGACGGTCGACAGCATCCGCATGGCGAGAAAATACATGTACTTTTCGTGTGACAGGGCGATGCGGGAACTGGGTTACCGCTACCGGCCCGCCAGGGAGGCCGTCAAGGACGCCGTTGACTGGTTCAGGAAACATGATTACTGCAGCTGACGACAGGGCTTACTGCCCGCGCACACGCCTTCAGGACAGGTGCTGACCCATGCCTGATAAGCACCCGGTCATGCCCTGGGACCAGCAACTCGCGCAGCGTCTCGTTGCGCCTTTCAGGAATACGCCGCTGCATCCGAACCACCTTACCCTGCTGACGCTGATCCTCGGTCAATACGCGGCATGGACCTTTGCCTTTGCCATGGATCTCGCCTGGCTTGCCGCCTTGTCCTACATGCTGGCGGTATTTTCCGATCACCTGGACGGCGAACTGGCGCGACTCAGCGGAAAAACCACGCGTTTCGGGCACGATTTTGACTTTATTACCGGCGGCCTGAATTACACTGCGCTCTTTATCGGCATCGGCATCGGGTTGCAGGAACACTGGGCCCTTCTGCTCGGGCTTGCCGCCGGCCTCTGCAATCCCGCCATCCTCATGCTGCGCATGCGCATGGAGCGGCGATTCGGCGCACGATCCGTCGCCCACCCTGCTTTCGCGGGATTCGAGATCGAGGATTTCATTTATCTCATCGGGCCGATCACCTGGCTGGCGGGCATCGTGTATTTCTTCATTCCGTTCGCCTTGGGGAATATCGCATACCTCGGCTGGACCCTCCTCGAATTCAGGCGCTGGAAACAGAAAAGCGGTGGCGCCTGAACGGCCACAGCCGCCGTGTCTGGCGCCGGCTTGTCCTGGCTTCAGTTTCGTTGCCTTTACTGCAATTTCACGGGCGGTTGCGGGCCCGCCACGCCCCGGCGTGTGAAAGGAAATATCCTGTTGCACCTGCGGGCCGAATACCCTGTCTGCCGATCATCACTCGATGCAGATGCAGAAGTGCCGTCCCTGGCACCGTTTTCTTCCCTGACACGCCTTGAAGCGGGCGGGTTGCCCCGCGCGAAATACTATATCGGTCGCAAAATATCGCGTCGCCCCCCAATCAGAGTATTTTTCACAAATTTTCATACCT
>CAZXGW010000118.1:0-5196 GCA_964640355.1 uncultured Enterobacteriaceae bacterium | reverse complement strand
GTCTTCCGTGGAACCGCCCGGCAGCACTAGAATTTCCAGGGTTGCTGAGGAGACTGGATGCCTGGAATGGATTTATCCGGTATAACTGTTAATTGCCCATGGCCGTAGGCCTGCCTGAAAAACCGGTGCTCCTGTCCGTGAACGGCGTCCGGCTGGCCGCCTGTTCGGCCGGCCTCTACCGGAAAGAACGCCCGGATCTCGCCCTCATCGCCTGCGATTCAGGCGCGATTGCGTCCGCGGTTTTTACCCGCAATGCCTTTTGTGCCGCACCGGTGCGGGTGGCGAGGCAGCATATCCGAAAGAGCCCGATCCGGTATTGCGTGGTCAACGCCGGCAATGCCAATGCCGGCCTGGGGGAGAGAGGTTACGATGATTCCATGGCGATTTGCCGCCGCCTGTCACAGCTGGCGGCATGTCCCATGGAAGCCATCCTGCCGTTTTCCACGGGCGTGATTGGCGAGCCCCTCCCCGTTGACAAAATCTGCGATGCCTTGCCCCGCCTGCTGGATGCCCTGTCGGAGAATGCCTGGCTGGAAGCGGCGCGGGCCATGATGACCACGGATACCGTGCCGAAAGGGATATCCCGGCAATGCCGTATCGGCGGCCGGCAGATAACGATTACCGGGATTGCCAAGGGCTCGGGAATGATCAATCCGGATATGGCCACCATGCTGGCCTTTATTGCCACGGATGCGGACGTCGACAGGACGGTGCTGGATCATGTCCTGTGCCGGGCAATTGACCGGTCGTTTAATCGCATCAGCGTAGATGGTGATACCTCCACCAACGATGCCTGCACGCTCATCGCCACGGGCAAAAGCCGTGCACCCCGCATTGATTCGGCGGCAGGCAGAGAGGTAGGGGAATTTTACGAAGCGCTGGAGGAGGTGTGCGTCTCGCTGGCCCAGGCCATCGTCCGGGACGGTGAGGGCGCGACCAAATTTGTAACCATCGATGTGCGCGGCGGCCTTTCCCAGACAGAGTGCAGGAGTATCGCCACTGCGATCGCCCATTCGCCCCTCGTCAAGACCGCGCTGTTTGCCTCGGATCCCAACTGGGGGAGAATCCTGGCGGCCGTCGGGAGATCGGGCGTGACTGATCTCGACGTCAGCAAGGTCGCGATTGCGATAAATGGCGTAGGCATCGTCGAAAACGGCGGGCGGTCACCGTCATACACGGAATCGCGGGGAAAAGAAGCGTTGAACGGGGAGGAAATAACGCTGCGGATAGATCTGAATCGCGGCAATGAGTCCCTCCTGTTCTGGACATGTGACCTGTCCTTAGACTATGTCCGCATTAACGCCGAATACCGGACCTGAAAGGCGGGATTGAGCAAGACATTGAAAGTCGCCGTGGGCGTGATCACCGATCACGACGGCAGGGTGCTGGTTACCAGGCGATCCCGCCATGTCCACCTGGGCGGGTTGTGGGAGTTCCCGGGCGGGAAACAGATGCCGGGAGAGGACGCCGTGACCGCCCTGTCACGTGAGCTGCGGGAAGAACTCGGGCTGGAGGTAAACGATGCGCGCCCCTTGATCAGACTGCATCATGATTATCCGGACGCCTCCGTGCTCCTCGACGTGTGGAAGGTGACCCGCTGGGGGGGACAACCCCGCGGCCGGGAAGGACAGCCCTTGCTGTGGGTGGACGGCGGGAGACTTCCGGAGCTGCAGTTTCCGGCCGCCGACGCGGCAATCATCAAGGCCATACGGCTTCCCAACCTTTATATCGTCAGCCCCGCCACGCCCGTTGAACTGGCCGGATTCCTGCCCGCCCTCGAGGAATGCCTGGAGGCGGGGGCCCATTTCATCCAGCTGCGGTGTCGGGAGGAGACACTTCGCCGCCTTCCCGATCTCGTCGCGCAGGTACTCGCGCTGTGCAATGACCGCCGGGCGGTGCTGATCCTGAATGCGGCGCCTGGTTTCGCCGTTTCCCTCCATGCCCATGGCGTGCACCTGACCAGCGCGAGGCTGCTGCAACTGGCTGAGCGGCCACTCGGCGGAAATTTCTGGGTATCCGCCTCCTGCCACAACCACGAAGAGCTCCTGCATGCCTGCAGAATCGGCGTGGATTTCGTGGTCTTGTCGCCCGTGTTGCCGACCGGCAGCCATCCCGGCGCCGCTGCGCTGGGCTGGGAAAATTTCGCCCGCCTGTGTGATCTGGCTACGGTGCCGGTTTATGCCCTGGGCGGGATGCGGCCGGAGCACATGGAACAGGCGTGGCAGTGCGGCGCCCAGGGCCTGGCCATGCTCAGCGGTATTTGGTCTGCATCCAGCCCGGCAAAGGTCGTCGCCGACTGCCTCGCCCGCACCTGAGCACGGCCGGCTCAGTGTCTCGTATTGATTTCCCCGTCTTCCGGCGTCTGCTGGACGAGATCATCCGCGGGGATCCGGTTCCTGCCTTCTATCCAGTCGCCGAGATCGACCAGCTTGCAGCGCTCGGAGCAGAATGGACGCCATTTGTTGGCGGGGGAATATACCGTAACGTGCCCGCACACCGGGCATCTGTGGCCGTTTTTCACAATATGCAGCAATGCAGTTCAAATTCCACGGGATCCTGTGTCTGCACGGGCCGTGAGGTTGTGGAATTCTGTTCCATGAACCTTACCGTGAAGCGGTGTTTTCCGCCGCTTATCTCGGGATAATATTTGGAGTCTTTTGGCAGGGCAATCCTGATCAGCTGGCACGCCGTGCTGGATTCAATCGGCTTCTGGTAAAAACCGGATGTTGCGCGTTCCATGACGGGCGTTGCGCTGTTTCTGATCATGTGCAGGGTTAGCCTGAGTGCGTCGTAGAGCGTCTGCAGGTCGCCGTGCCACTGTTTTATGTCGCTGATTCTCTCCTCCACCGGTTTGTGCAGCCAGTGATGATATCTTGGCAGGTCAAAGCTGCAGGAACCGCCCGGTATGGTACTGCGCTGTTTTATCGAGGTGATGAACTCATCCTGTCTCAGTGCCTGGGCCGGCTGGTAGGAGCTGTCGCGCAGCGACTCCAGGATCTTCGTGATATTGCCGAGAATATTCTGCAGCCGCTCCCTGTCCACGTTCGGATTGTCTGCAAGCGCAGCAAGCGTATTTGAATGGCGCTCAAGCTCCTTGATGAGGTCGGTTTTGATATCGGAGCGGGAAACGAGATCGGCGATGTTCAGCAGGCTGGCAATGGTCGTGCGGTTGTCCCATTCATTGAATCTGGTGACGTGATGGTTAACGATCATGAACAGGTACTCGAGGCGCAGGAACGTGCGCACCCGCTCGTTCAGGGGCTGTTCGTAAATAATGCTGTTCACCATGCGTGATATCTTGACAGACTGTTCCTGGATGGCTCACCCGTGGCCGGCCCGTTTAGTTTAGCAATATCAGGACCCGTTATTCAGGGCCCGCCTCACATTCGCTGTGCCCTGCCGGCGCGGCGTTGCCGACGGCTCAGAACGCCGGCGGGTCCGATCACGGCTCCGCCTGACAACCGGATGTTACGCCCCGGTCACGCGCCGTTGATCGCCACGTTCCTACCTGCTCCGCGGCCGGCGCCTCCCCGGACCGCGCCTGTCCCGCCCGGCGTTGGTTTTCCCTGCCACCCGGGATCGCCTGCTTGCCTGAGGCAGTTCCGGACCGCCTGCTGTCCCGCGGCGTCCCGGCCTGGAGCCGGATGACACTTCCAGGTAATGCCGGTGCAATTTCCTGATCTGTTCGCCGAGGCTGCCCAGGTTTCCCTCATTGCGGATGATATCATCCGAAGCGACCAGGCGTTCCTTCCTCGATGATTGAGCCTGCATGATCTTTCTGACCGCGTCCTCGGACAGGTTGTCCCGTTTGCTGGCGCGTCTGATCTGCAGTTCTTCTGGGGAATCAACGACGAGAATCCTGTCTACCCTGTCTACCGCCCGTGTTTCAATCAGCAGGGGCAGGCAGATGATACAGTAAGGATACGTAACTTTTTTAATTTCCCTTTCAATTTCCGCGAATACCCGCGGATGGAGAATGCCCTCGAGTTTCCGCCGCGCCGCCGGATCATTGAAGATCAGTTCACGCAGGGCCGTACGGTCCAGATCGCCATCCCGCGTGTATACCTTCCGGCCAAAGGCGTCACCAATCGCCCGCAAGGCGGGCTGCCCGGCGCCGACGAGCCGGCGCACGATGGCATCGGCATCGATCACCGGCACGCCGAGTTCGGAAAACAATCTGCAGACCGTGCTTTTACCGCTGCCGATTCCCCCCGTCAGTCCAACCCGCAGTACAGCGGTCATTGCGGATAGGCCCAGTTCAGGTAAATGCTGTTGATATCGCCGCCCCACACCAGGGCGACCCAGCCCGCTACCGCCAGCCAGGGCCCGAACGGGATGGGCGATCGCCTGTCAAGCCTGCCCAGTGCTATGAGGGTAATGCCGATTAACGCCCCGAGCAGGGATGACAGCAGAATGATGAGCGGCAGTTTCTGCCATCCAAGCCATGCCCCAAGCATGGCCAGCAACTTGAAATCACCGTAACCCATGCCCTCCTTGCCGGTGCAAAACCGGTAACTGGCGAATATCAGCCAGAGCAAGCCGTAACCGGCGATAACGCCGCTGACGCTCGAGTAGATATCGGCGAATACGCCGAACAGGTTGACGGCCAGTCCGAGCCACAGGAACGGCAGGGTTATGTCGTCCGGCAGGAACCGCTGATCGAAATCGATCATGGCCAGACAGATGAGCGCCCAGGTGAGCACCGCGGCCAGAATCGTCGCCGGGGCGAAGCCGAAATGCCAGGCGAGAAAGGCCGACGCCGCGCCGCTGGCAGCCTCAACCAGCGGGTAACGGATCGAGATCGGTTGTTTGCACGCGCGGCACCTGCCTCGCAGGATGAGGTAGCTGATCACCGGGATGTTATCGATGGCCTTGATCAGCCGGTTGCAGCGGGGGCAGCGTGAGCGCGGGTGTACGAGATTGAATTGCTCCCGTGGTTCCGCCGCCCCGTCCGGAAGGGCGAGCAGTTCCCGGCATTGGTTACGCCACTCTCGCTCCATCATGATGGGCAGCCGGTAGATGACCACGTTGAGGAAGCTGCCCACGATAAGCCCCAGTATCGCCATGACGGCGACAAAATATTCCGGGTGCATCTGCAGGTAGGAAGCAATCGGCACGGGATCGGAAATGGTAAGCAGGCAGTGTTTGATTATACCCTGTCAGCCGGCTGCTGCACGGTGATTGCCGGCGATCCCG
>CAZXGW010000117.1:3515-5203 GCA_964640355.1 uncultured Enterobacteriaceae bacterium | reverse complement strand
GAGCAGGAAGCCGGCGATCGCCGATCCGACAAAGCCGTACAACATTTCATGGCCATGCCATAGCGGCGACGGCAGTGCGGCGTCAGGCCAGGCACCGGTCAGAAGTGCAGTCAGCCAGGCCAGGACTGCGATGAAGGCATACAGGCCCGCCAGGAGGAAAAACGGCCGGAAGCCATAGTCGAACAACGCGAAGCTCCTGGGGGAACTGTTCATGATTAAAAAATCACCGGAGCGGGCAGGTATCATTCACGCCGTCATGGCCAGGTGATCGGAACCCGTAGGTATGCCGGCCGGTGATCCCGGCATTGTGCAGGCCGGACAGGCGGAAGGTCGATCGGTCACGCGGCCTCGTCGCCGTCCGGAGAAGTAAAATGCCCCCTTAAATGCTCCGCGTAATTCCGGCAGGCGTCCATCGCGGTAAACAGGCCCGCCAGCCTGCCGTGGCGGGTCACCAGCACCGATCCGATGTGCCGTTCTGCCATGATGCTCAGGACCTTGTCGAGGGGCTCGTTCAGATCGACGATGCAGGGCTTGTCCAGGTAAACGTCCCGCACCCTGGTTTCATTTGCTTTGGGATAATCCAGGTCCGGCCCGAGATAAAGCTTGATATCGCGATCAGTGACCACGCCCGCGAGTTCGCCATTGGCAATCACGGGCAGGTGGCGGATATTCTGATGCTGCATGAACGCCCGCGCCTCATTGATGGGCGCATCGATATCGATCGAATAGGGGAAGGGGGTCATCACCGACTTGATGAGGGGCGGGCGTTTCATATAAAGGCAGTCATAAGTGATAAGCCATAAGTTACAAGAATAAGGTATTCAGGAGAGTTCGAGGACGTCCAGCATATCGTACAGGCCCGAAGATTTTTTGCTCACCCACCGGGCCGCCCTGACCGCCCCGCTGGCAAAGGTCTTCCGGGAGGTCGCCTTGTGTGAGATCTCCACCCGATCGCCGGTGGTGGCGAACATGACCGTATGCTCGCCGACGATGTCCCCCGCGCGTATGGTTTCAAAACCGATGGTGTTCCTGTCCCGCGTACCGGTATTGCCTTCGCGGCCATAGATGGCGCATTCCCTTAAATCGCGACCGAGGACACCGGCGATGACTTCGCCCATGCGCAGCGATGTTCCGGACGGGGCATCCTTCTTCTCGCGGTGATGGGCCTCGATAATCTCGATGTCCGCGTCGGGCCCGATCACGCGCGCCGCCGTTTCCAGCAGCTTGAAACAGAGGTTGACACCGATGCTCATGTTCGGCGCGAAGACAATGGCGATGTCGCCGGAGGCCTTCCTGATTTCGTCCTTCTGCGCGTCGTTGAGGCCGGTGGTGCCGATCACCATGTTTCTGCCGGCGGCGTGGCAGCGTTCGACAGTGCCCGGCACGGAAGCCGCGATGGTGAAATCCACGAGGACGTCAAAATCACCGGCGACCTTCGCAATATCATCGGCGACGGTCACACCGAGATTGCCGATGCCGGCCAGATCACCGGCATCCATACCGATCACCGGCGATCCGCGAAATTCGATGGCCGCCCCGACCACGACGCCTTCCGTGTCATCGCAGACCTCGATGATCGTTTTGCCCATCCTTCCCGCCGCACCGCACACGCCGATCCGCACGACATTATCAGTCATCGTCCTGCCCGCCCCTTTATTGAAAATGTATGGTCATTGACCCGCGACCGG
>CAZXGW010000117.1:0-3415 GCA_964640355.1 uncultured Enterobacteriaceae bacterium | reverse complement strand
GTCTCATATCGTCAAAAAACTTTTTTACGCCGTCCAGCCATGACGAGGCCTGTGGGTTGTGTTTGCGGCCACCGGTATTCAGAGACCGATCGAACTCGCGCAAGAGCTCCTTCTGTTCACGTGTGAGATTGACCGGCGTCTCCACCACGACTCGGCACAGGAGATCGCCTTTCGACGACGTACGCACCGATCTCACCCCCTTGCCACGCAGTCGAAACAGCCTTCCGCTCTGGGTTTCCGGCGGGATCTTGAGCTTGACGCGCCCGTCGAGCGTCGGGATCTCCAGTTCGCCGCCGAGAACGGCCGTCACAAAGCCGATCGGTACGTCACAGTGCAGGTTGGTGCCGTCACGCATGAATATCGGGTGATCCAAAACATTGATATGCACGTAGAGATCGCCCGGCGGCCCGCCGTTTTCACCCGCCTCCCCTTCCCCGGCAAGCCGGATGCGATCACCGGTATCCACCCCCGGCGGGATCTTGACGGAGATGGTCCGGGTATCCCGTACACGCCCCTGTCCGTGGCAGGCATAACAGGGTTCCTTGATGATCCTGCCGTTGCCCCGGCACTGGGGGCACGTCTGCTGTATGGAAAACATCCCCTGCTGCATGCGGACCTGGCCGCGGCCGCCGCAGGTCGGACAGCTTACCGGCGAACTGCCTTGTTTCGCACCCGAACCGTGACATTCATCGCAGGCGACCAGCTTCGGCACACGGATCTTTATGGTGGTGCCAGCCACCGCATCTTCGAGCTTCAGATCGAGATCATACCGGAGGTCCGCCCCGCGAAAAACGCGCTGGCCGCGCGGCGCACCCCGCCCGGAAACACCCCCGAAGATGTCGCCGAAAACCGTATCGAAGATATCGCCAAACCCGCCGGGCCCGAAGCCGCCGGTTCCGAAACCGCCGGCGCCCGCGCCTGCGTCAACGCCCGCTTGGCCAAACTGGTCATAGGCAGCCCGTTTCCTGTCATCGGAAAGAATATCATAGGCCTCCTTGACTTCCTTGAACTTGTCCGCGGCACCGGTATCATCCTTGTTGCGATCGGGATGATACTTCATGGCCAGGCGGCGATAGGCTTTCTTTATCTCCGCTTCAGTCGCGTTGCGCGAGATGCCGAGGGTTTCATAATAATCTCTCTTCGCCATCCGGTTTGCCGTTTACCTCAACTTCTCGTTACGGGGTATTCCGTATTGTTCATCAATTGCCCTGAAAAACACCTCCCCCGGTGCCGGCTTATTCCTCAAGGGGAAAACGTCCGTTCGGGAAAAGCGTTATCACATCGATGAATTCTCAATACGTGCGTAAGCCCGGAAAGAGATTTTTTTCTCTTCCGGGCCCCTCTGTTCAGTTCCGGTTATCCGGCATGCCTGTGGTTCTGTCCTCACAACCTGCCACAGGCATCGGTCACTATTCACTATTCACTATTCACTATTCACTTTTTATTATCGTCCACCTCTTCAAACTCTGCATCAACGACATTTTCCTTATTTTCGCCATCACCCTTTGACCCGGCGTCCTTCGCTTCAGCCGTGGTGGTCTGGGCTTTTTCCGCTTCCTGCTTGTAGACGCGTTCAGCGAGCCGGCCGGAGACTTCCGCGAGTTTCTGCGCCTTCTGCACGATGGCGGATTTATCATTACCCTTGACAACGTCTTCCACTTCCTTGATAGCGGCCTCGATCTCGCTCTTTTCCCGCTCATCGATCCTGTCGCCGAGTTCCCTCATTGACTTCCGCGTGGCGTGAACGAGGTTATCGGCGTGATTGCGCGCTTCAACCAGCTCCCTGGTCTTGCGGTCTTCCTCGGCATGGGCTTCCGCATCCTTGATCATTTTCTCGATTTCCTCTTCCGACAGGCCGCTGGACGCCTTGATAACGATGGACTGCTGTTTGCGGGTCGCCTTGTCCTTCGCCGACACATTCAGGATGCCGTTGGCGTCGATATCAAACGTCACCTCGATCTGCGGCACACCGCGCGGCGCCAGCGGTATATCGGTCAGATCGAAGCGGCCGAGAGACTTGTTGCCAGCCGCCATCTGGCGTTCACCCTGCAGGACGTGCACGGTGACCGCCGTCTGGCTATCCTCGGCCGTCGAAAAGATCTGCGTGGCCTTGGTCGGTATCGTGGTGTTCTTCTCGATCAGGGTGGTCATCACGCCGCCCAGGGTCTCGATGCCGAGTGACAGCGGGGTCACGTCAAGCAGCAGGACATCCTTGACATCACCGCCCAGCACTCCGGCCTGGATGGCGGCGCCTACCGCCACCGCCTCGTCGGGATTGACGTCCTTGCGCGGTTCCCGGCCGAAAAATTCCTTTACCTTCTGCTGGACCATCGGCATGCGCGTCTGGCCGCCCACCAGGATCACTTCGTTGATGTCCGAAGCGGACAGGCCCGAATCCTTGAGTGCTATTTCGCAGGGACCGATCGTGCGCTGTACCAGATCCTCGACCAGCGACTCCAGTTTGGCCCGGCTCAACTTCATGTTGAGGTGCTTCGGGCCCGCGCTGTCCGCCGTGATGTACGGCAGGTTGATGTCGGTCTGCTGGCTGGAAGAAAGCTCGATCTTGGCCTTTTCCGCCGCTTCCTTGAGGCGCTGCAGGGCCAGGGGATCAGTGTGCAGGTCTACACCCTGATCCTTCCTGAATTCATCACAGATATAGTCAATCACGCGCAGGTCAAAGTCCTCTCCACCAAGGAAGGTATCGCCGTTGGTAGACAGCACCTCGAACTGGTGTTCCCCGTCCACCTCGGCGATCTCGATGATGGAAATGTCGAACGTACCGCCGCCGAGATCATAGACCGCGATCTTGACGTCGCCGTGTTTCTTGTCCATACCGTAGGCGAGCGCCGCCGCCGTCGGTTCGTTGATGATTCGGCGGACTTCCAGGCCGGCGATCCGGCCGGCATCCTTGGTGGCCTGGCGCTGTGAATCGTTGAAATAGGCGGGCACCGTGACAACGGCTTCCTTGACCTCCTCACCCAGGTAGTCCTCGGCCGTTTTCTTCATCTTCATCAGCACGCGCGCCGATATCTCGGGGGGCGCCATTTTCCTGCCCTTGACCTCCACCCAGGCATCGCCATTGTCTGCGCGGGTGATCTTGTAAGGCACCATGTTAATGTCCTTCTGCACGACATCATCGTCGAAGCGCCGCCCGATCAGGCGCTTGATCGCAAACAGCGTATTCTTGGGATTGGTGACCGCCTGGCGCTTGGCCGACTGGCCGACCAGAATTTCCTCATCGTCGGTAAAGGCGACGATCGACGGCGTGGTCCTGGCGCCTTCGCTGTTTTCAATGACCTTGGGCTTGCCCCCTTCGAGCACGGCTACGCAGGAATTGGTGGTTCCAAGGTCAATACCGATAATCTTTCCCATTATTTATTCTCCAGAAATCAAAAAGTTATGAATTTGCGCCGGA
>CAZXGW010000116.1:0-5236 GCA_964640355.1 uncultured Enterobacteriaceae bacterium | reverse complement strand
TACGGACCCCTGATTTGACCTAGATCAAGGTCGACTGAATGAACTATGATTTAATCCATACCACTTGCTTTACGGTTACGGGGGAGATCCATCATGCCTGAAGAACAGCCTACGGCCGAACGTCCGGAAGAAGAAAACGAACCGATCCCGCTCATGCAACGCATCCTGGACAATCATTTTTTGCTCCTGTTCCTGGGCGTTACCATACCCACCGTGTTCTACATCATCTGGGGTATCATGGAAATCGTACTGATTCCGATCGCTAAATAAGGGGAGAACCTCATGGCAATCACGCCTCCGGAGCAGCGGGTCTGGTGGAACGAGCCCGTTGCCAGAAGTGAATTGATCTGGATCATCATCGGTTTTACCTGGGGACTGGTGATGTTCTTCATGATGATCTACTGGCACGGCGCCGGTGAACAGAACCTTTCCAACGAGGCCTACCGCACCACGCCGGAAGCCTTTTCGGCGAAAACAAACCAGATGGTCAAGGATTACAAGGTCCGCGACGAATCCAATTTTCCGGTGGTGCAGCCTCCGCCGGGCAGCGATGTGTACCTGATCGCGCGATTGTGGCAATGGTGGCCGATACTCGAGCTGAAAAAGGACCAGAGCTACAAGCTGCACCTGTCATCACTGGACTGGCAGCACGGTTTTTCGCTGCAGCCGACCAACATAAACCTGCAGATACAT
The DNA here is from genome assembly GCA_964640355.1 of uncultured Enterobacteriaceae bacterium. Taxonomy (GTDB): domain Bacteria; phylum Pseudomonadota; class Gammaproteobacteria; order Eutrophobiales; family Eutrophobiaceae; genus CAZXGW01. The sequence continues at coordinate 4,543 of CAZXGW010000116.1, read as the reverse complement.
CCGGGCTACGAAATGGTCCTCACCGTGACGCCCGACAAGGCCGGCGAGTACAGCATTATCTGCAACGAGTATTGCGGCATCGGCCATCACACCATGATCGGAAAGATCTACGTCGTCGAATAACTAACGGGGGCTTCGCGCCATGGCAGCAAACAACCAGTTCAGGGTCTGTCCTACCACGGGGCTCAGGATTCACCTGCCGGCGGAAAAACTGATCAAGGCGAATGCGGTTGCCGCAGTCGTCTTCCTCGCCATCGGCGGACTGTTCGGTCTGCTGGTGGCCCTGACGCGCTGGCCTGCGGTGCACCTTCTGCCGGCCGACTGGTTTTACCTGGTCCTGACCGCCCACGGCATCGACGTGCTGCTCATCTGGATCATCTTTTTCGAGATGGCCATCCTGTATTTCGCCTCGGCGATCCTGCTCAATTGCAGAATAGCGGCGCCCAAGGTCGCCTGGACGGGCTTCTGGATGATGCTGGCCGGCGCCGTCATCACCAATATCGCCGTGCTGCAGGGCAAGTCCAGCGTCATGTTCACCTCGTATGTCCCGATGCAGGCGGAACCGCATTTCTACCTCGGCATCATCCTGTTTGCCGTCGGCGCCCTGCTTGGCTGCTGCGTCTTCTTCGGCACGCTGGTCATCGCCAAGGATGAGAAGACCTACAAGGGCTCCGTGCCGCTGGTAACCTTCGGCGCCCTGACGGCGGCGATCATCGCGGTATTCACCATCGCCTCGGGCGCCATCATCCTCATTCCGACGCTGCTCTGGTCTATGAAGATCGTCAGCTATATCGATCCCTTGATGTACAAGGCAGTGTGGTGGGCCATGGGCCATGCCTCCCAGCAGATCAACGTGTCGGCGCACGTCGCCGTCTGGTACGCCATCGCCGCGATCGTGCTCGGCGCAAAGCCCATATCCGAGAAAGTCAGCCGGCTGGCCTACCTGATGTACATCCTGTTCCTGCAGCTCGCGAGCGCCCACCACCTGCTGGTGGAACCCGGGATCAGCTCCGAGTGGAAGATATTCAACACCAGCTACGCCATGTACCTGGCGGTGCTGGGCAGCATGATTCACGGCATGACGGTCCCGGGTTCGATCGAGGCGGCGCAGCGCGCCAAAGGCTATACCCGGGGGCTGTTCGAGTGGCTGAAAAAAGCGCCGTGGGGCAACCCGGCATTCGCCGGTATGTTCCTGTCGCTGGTCATGTTCGGCTTCATCGGCGGCATCACCGGCGTGATCCTGGGTACCGAGCAGCTTAATATCATCATGCACAACACGCTGTACGTACCGGGCCATTTCCACGGCACGGTCGTCGCCGGCACGACGCTCGCGTTCATGGCCATTACCTATCTCCTCATTCCCCTGATCTTCCAGCGCGAGGTGATATTGCCCAAATGGGCCATGATCCAGCCCTACCTGTTCGGGATCGGCGCCGCGGGGATCTCCCTGTTCATGATGGGCGCCGGGACCCTGGGGGTGTCGAGGCGGCACTGGGATATCACCTTCGCGGATTCGGTGCTCAAATTTGACTATCCCGGCACCGCCTTTCTGATGATGGGACTGAACGGTATTTCGGCGATACTGGCCGCGCTCGGCGGTGTCCTGTACATCGTGATCGTGGTGGGTTCCATCCTCTACGGCAAGAAGGTGAACGGCAGCATCACCGGCCAGAAATCCGCGGCGGTCGTCGGCCAGTACGGCAGCGCCGGGACGCTGGCGATCCCGGGCACGGTGGTCCTGGTGGCGGTATTCTTTACCGCCTTTGTCCTTTATTACTTTGTCAACTGGAAGTACCTTGCTGAAGTCTGGCCACTCAGATGACAGTGACGCGGCGAAGATCCCGCCGTCACATCGCCCGCCGGCTACGATCAGTAAAAAGGTACTGATCTTCCTTTTAACCGCCTCGTGCCTGCACGCGGCGGCCGGGGCGAACGCGCCGCACGGCGATCATGCCGCCGGGGCCACCGACTTTTCCGCCTTCAGCAGCGAGGAGGCCCTGCATTACAGCCAGTCGGCCATCGGCCGCACCATCGGGGGTTACTCGCTGCGGGATCAGCACGGCGCACCGGTCACGCTGGAGAGTTTCCGCGGCAAGCCGCTGGTGGTCAGCCTGATCTATACGAGCTGCTATCACACCTGCCCGCTCCTCACCAGCCACCTTCACAACGTCGTCGAAATCGCCCGGGAGGCGCTCGGCCGGGACAGCTTCTCGGTAGTCTCCGTGGGCTTTGACGCCGGCGTCGATACTCCAGAACGCATGAAGATCTTCGCGGAGGAGCGGGGGATAAGCGATGAACGCTGGTCTTTTCTCAGCGGCGACGGGGAGACCATCGGGGCGCTGACCGCCGATCTCGGCTTTATCTTCTTCCCCTCCACCAAGGGTTTTGATCATCTCGCCCAGACCACGGTGCTCGACGCCGAAGGCCGCGTGTACCGGCAGGTGTACGGGGAAAAATTCGAACCGCCGCAGCTCGTGGAACCGCTCAAGGAACAGGTATACGGAACAGGCAGCATCCATCCCCTGAACCTGTCGGACTGGATCAACAACATCCGGCTGTTCTGCACCATCTACGATCCGACCACCGGGCGTTACATCTTCGATTATTCGGTGTTTTTCACGATCATTACGGGAATCATCTGCCTGGGGGCGGTTTTCATCTTCCTGGTCTACCAGTGGCGCACGAACAGACCGGCCTGAGGCCGGACAACCGGTCCTCCCCGCCGGCGGCTGTAAACTAATGAAAAAGCATTTGCGAAAACTCTTCGAGCGCGCTGACGCCGTTTTCGACGGGGCCTTTCCCCCCGGCGCCAACCCGATGCTCCAGCTCGGGGCCATGGGCTGGTTCTTTTACTGGATCGTCATCGCCAGCGGCATTTACCTCTACATCTTCTACGACACCGGGGTCACGGAGGCCTACGAGTCGGTCGAATACCTGACCCATACCCAGTGGTATGCCGGTGGCATCATGCGCAGCTTTCACCGTTACGCCTCCGATGCGCTGGTACTCGTCGTGCTTTTGCACCTTTTGCGCGAATTCGTCATGGACCGCCTGCACGGCCCGCGGGCCTTCACCTGGATCGTGGGTGTCGCGGTATTGGGGCTGCTTTACGCCAGCGGCATCACCGGCTACTGGATCGTATGGGACAAGCTGGCCCAGTACATCGCCATCGCCACCTCCGAATGGCTCGATACCCTGCCCCTGTTCGCAAAATCGGTCGCGAGAAACTTCCTGCATGATTCGACCCTGAGCGGCCGCTTCTTCACCCTGTTCGTGTTCATCCATATCGCCGTGCCGTTGATCATGCTGCTGTTCATGTGGATACATATCCAGCGGATCACAAGCCCCCGGGTTAACCCGCCGCGGGGGCTTGCCACTGGCACACTGGCCATGCTGCTCGCCCTGTCCATCGCCTTCCCGGCCGAAAGCCAGGGGCCGGCCGTATTGAGCGAGGTCCCCGCGGAGATCAGGCTTGACTGGTTCTACATGTTTTTTTATCCCCTGCTGGACCGGTACGCAGGCCTGCTCCTGTGGGCCGCCGTGTTCGCGCTGACGCTGGTGCTGTTCGCGATGCCCTGGTTGTCGCGATTCAAACAGGCGGCCATCGCCCATGTCGATCTGGATAACTGCAACGGCTGCGGGCGCTGCGTCCAGGACTGTCCCTACAATGCCGTCAACCTGCAGCCGCGCACCGACAAACTGCCGTATCCCCAGGAAGCCGTGGTCAATCCGGATCTGTGCACGGCCTGCGGCATTTGCATGGGCGCGTGTCCCACCGCCACGCCGTTCAGGCGGCGCAGCGCAATCATCCCGGGGATCGAACTGCCGGACCTGCCAGCGGGGTTACTCAAGGACAAAATCACCGGCGCGGCCGGGAAGCTTGCCGGCAACGACCGGGTCATCCTGTTCGGCTGCGAGTACGGCCCGGACGTCACGTCACTGCCCGGCCGTAACATCGCCTCCTTGACGATACCCTGCGCCGGCATGCTGCCGCCGTCCTTTCTCGACTTTATACTCAGCCGGGGCATCGCCGACGGCGTGTTCCTGACCGGCTGCCGGGAAGGCGGCTGTTTCCAGCGATTCGGCATCGACTGGACCGAACAGCGGATTGCAAGGCTGCGCGATCCCTACCTCAGGGACAGGGTCCCGGCGGAGCGGATAGGCCGCTGCTGGGCGGGCGTTACCGGCAAAACCGCCCTGGCCGGGAAGCTCCGCTCCTTCCAGGAAAAATTAAAAGGGCTTGAAAACGGGTTGCCGGCCGGCAGCGGGGAAAACGGCAGGAACGGCACGTTAAAATGCGCAAACTGAAACAGGTCATCCTGCAGGTCACCGCCTTTGCGCTGTTCGGCGCGTTCGTCGGCGTCTTTGCCAATTATCCCGAGTACCGCCATCACGACCCGCAAATGGCCCTGATCAAACTGAACTTCAGCCATGCCGGCGAAACGAAAGAGGAATGCCGGCGTCTCACCCAGGAAGAACTGGAAAGACTCGCGCCGAACATGCGCCGGCCGCTCGATTGCCCCCGGGAGCGGGTACCCCTGCT
>CAZXGW010000115.1:0-5292 GCA_964640355.1 uncultured Enterobacteriaceae bacterium | reverse complement strand
GGAAATCCAGCCTGAGCCGGTCTTGTCCTCGGCAATCACCATTTCGGTCAGCGTGACGTAATCGATCTTGCCGGTGCTGAGTACCGGTAATTCTTCGGCCAGCACGACCTTCTGCGGGATGCAGAGCTCGCCGCATCCGCTTTTACGCGCCATCTCCTGAATCCCCTTGCGCGTAGCCTCGCGGTTATCCGTCACCAGGATGATCTTTTCGCCCTTCTTTTCGTCAGCCAGGCTGACGGCGGCGTGATTGAAGTCGGGCCAGGTTTGCATGGCGAGTTCCTCCACCGCCGTCAGCGACACCATTTCGCCGCCGATTTTCGCGAACCGCTTCGCCCGGCCGAGGATCGTGATAAACCCGTCCTCATCGATACTGGCAATATCGCCGGTGTCATACCAGCCCGGTCCCCTGTGAGTGCCGGGAGGCTGCAATCTTCCGGGACCGTCGTGCCGCAGGTAGCCGCGCATGATGTTCGGCCCCTTGACGACCAGACGGCCGCCCTCTTCGATGCCCTCCACGGGATTGATGTAGCATTGCATGTCCGGCATCGGCCGGCCGACGGTGCCTGGCTTGTTCAGCATGGGAGTGTTGACGGAAATGACCGGGCTGGTCTCGGTGACGCCGTAACCCTGCAGGATCCGGATGCCGAATTTTTCCATCCAGAGCTTCTGCGTGTCATCCCGCAGTTTCTCGGCGCCGGCCACCGCGTAGCGCAGCGTGTGGAAATCGAAGGGATGCGCGTACCGGGCGTAGCCCTTGAAGAAGGTGTTCGTGCCGAACAGGATGGTGGCACCGAGTTCGTAGACCAGTTCGGGGATGATGCGGTAATGCAACGGCGTCGGGTACAGGAATATCCGGCTGCCGCCGAGCAGCGGCATCAGGCAACCCGCGTTCAGCCCGAAGCTGTGAAACAGGGGCAGGCAGGAGAACAGGATGTCCGTGGTACGGAAATCGATGTGGCACCTCACCTGTGCGTAATTGGACAACAGATTGCTGTGGGACAGGACTACCCCCTTGGGGAAACCTTCCGATCCGGAGGTGAATAGCAGCAGCGCGGGCGCATCCGGGTCTGTCTTTCCGGCCCGACGGCGGTAATGGCCGCGGGCGTAGTATGACCTGGCAAGACCGGTAATCTTGTCGAGGGTTGACACGCGGGTGCGCAGGTCCTCGAGGTAAATCAGTTTCAGTTTCTGTTCGAGGGCATGGGCCAGATCGTGAAGGTTGGCGTTTTCGATAAACCGCCTCGAGGTATACACCGTTCTGATCCCGCCCGTTTCACAGGCCCGCAACAGGGCCTGGGCGCCGATCGTGAAATTCAGCATGGCCGGAATCCGGCCGGTATATTGCAGGGCCATGAAGGCGACGACGGTGGCATTGACATTCGGCATCAGGAGGCCGACGTATTCGCCCTGCGCCGTGTCCCGGCCTATCGCCTGGCCGAGGATCATGGCGCGGGCGATCAGTTGCCGGTAGGTAAGCGGCTGGCGGTTGATGTCTTCGAGGATGACGGTACCGCTCCCGTAGCGATCCGCGGCGTCGAGCAGGGCGGCGAACACGGAGGTGCGGTAATCAAAGGCGCTGTAGGTCAGCCTGAACATCAGGTCCTGCAGTTTCATGGCCGCTGATTTTCTTCTCTCGTGGCCCTGCAAGTAGGGCGGCAGGGCAATCTTTTCCGGCGGCAGTATCCGCACCCTGATCTTTGGAAACCAGACGACCCGGCCGCGGCCTTTCAGGTAGGAAAAGGTACTGAATTGCGCGCCGTCGATGGAGACGGGCAGCAGCATGGCGTCCGACCTGTCAGCGACCAGTGCCGGGCCTTCGTAAATCTTCATCAGCGAACCGGTGAGGGTGATCCGCCCTTCCGGAAAGATGACGGCCTTGCGATTCTCCTGCAGGAACCGAATCATGGCCTTGATGGACAGCGGGCTGGTGGGGTCCATGATGAAGAGGTTGACGAATTTCAGGAAGAACCTGAATTTCTTTTTTTTCGCGATTTGGGTATTGATGGCAAAGGTGGGCGTTTCCGGCAGCCAGGCATACAGCAGCAGGCCATCCAGCAGGGACGTGTGGTTGGCGATGATCACCACGCGCCTGCCGGCTTCCCCGTAGTGCTCCAGGCCGGTGACCTCCACGCCGTAGAGCAGCCTGAGGATGCCGCGGAGGAGAAATTTCACGAACCTGATCATAAGCGCGATCGAACGCCTGGCCGCCTGTCAGAACCGGTTACGGCAGTTAACTTACACTACCCTGGCGGGGAACAAAACGGAATTGGCGCGGGTGTCGGGGATTTTCCGGTGAGCGGATGCGCGCTCAGGCGTCTGTGGGCGGCTTGCCGAGATAGATGTCGAGGGACTGGCCGGGTTGCAGAAGGTGGCGGTGGTCAATCCCGTTCCATTTCTGCAGTTGTTGGACAGTTACCCCGTATCGCCTGGAGATCTGCCAGAGAGAGTCGCCTTCCCTGACGATGTAGCGAACGCGCTCCTGTTTATCCGCCGTGGCGGTGTGCGCGACCCGGACGATCTCCGCCTCGGCAGGCAAGTCTTGCTTGACCCATACGGTCAGTTGCATGCCCGGCTGCAGGACGGCGCGGTCGGAAATCCCGTTCCAGGCGCATAACCGGTTGACGCTGATGCCATACTGCCGGCTGATGTCCCACAAGGTGTCGCCGCGCTTGATGGTATACAGGTAACGCTGCCCGTCACCCGCCGGGCTGAGATCACCGAACCGGCGGACCGGCGCGCTCAGTGAATAGTAGTTCAGGGGTTGTCTGGAGGCGGGAATAAGCAGCGACTGGCCGGCCCGGATCGTGTTGCCCCGGATGGCATTGACCTGGCGGAGGGTGGCGACGTCCGTATGATAGCGGGCGGCAATGCTGCCCAGGGTGTCGCCCGCCTTGACCTCGTGTGCCGTCCATTTGAGGCGTTCCTCGTCGGACAAACCGGCCACCCGTTCGGAGAACGACTGCGCCTTGTCCACCGGCAGCAGGATGTAGTGCGGCCCTTTCGGGTCCGTTGCCCAGTGATTGATGCCGGGGTTCAGCGTATAGACTTCCTCGATGGCGAGATCGGCAATCTGGGCAACGGTGGCAAGGTCAATCTGGCTGCCTACCTCGACTTTCCGGAAATAGGGGGTGTCGGGAATGGGTTTGAGGCTGATACGGTACTTCTCCGGGTCCGCCACGAGTTCGGCCACGGCCAGCAGGCTGGGGACATAACCATGCGTTTCCCGCGGCAGTTTCAGAGACCAGAAATCCATGGGTTTCCCCGCCTTCCTGTTATTTTCCAGCGCGCGGGCGACGTTTCTCTCGCCAGCGTTATACGCGGCCAGGGCCAGCAGCCAGTCGCCATTGAATTCCCGGTGCAGTTCCTGCAGGTAGGTCAATGCCGCCTCCGTGGCAGCGATGATGTCCCGGCGCGCGTCATACCACCAGTTCTGCTTCAAGCCGAAGCGCCGCCCCGTGGCGGGGATAAACTGCCAGATACCGGAGGCCTGGCTGGGTGAATAGGCAAAGGGATGGTAGGCGCTTTCGACGATGGGCAGAAGCGCGAGGTCCAGCGGCATCTGCCGTTGTTCAAGTTGTTCGACGATGTAATGGAGGTAGGGTATGGCGCGATCCGCCACGCGATCCAGGTAATCCTGGTTATTCACATACCATTTGAGCTTGCTTTGCGTGGAGGTACGATCCAAATGCCGCTCAAGCACGAGGTTCTGCCGAATCCTTTCCCAGAGGTCTCCCGGCTCGGCGGAGATGATCGTGCGCACGGCGGGTCGACTGTAATCTCTGGCCGCGGACAGGCGCAGATCAGCAACTTCGGGAATGGAACGCCTGGCCGGTGTGGCGGTCTGATCGCCGTCTTCAGGAACAGCGCCGCTCCGGTCGCGGGGAGGTGACGAACTGCAGGCGCCCAGGATCAGGGCCAGGATCATCGCCAGGCATGGATAGCGCATTGGGCAATGCTAGGGATGCGATGTGTACCGGTCAAGAAAAAATTCGGAGGAAGCCGCACAGCCGGTTAAAAATTTGACAAAATACGCCCGGCGCACAATGCTGAAGGCATCCGCGACAATCCAGGTAGTTTCTGATGACCGTGCACACTGAAGATCTTGCCGATGAGCGTGTGCTGTTCAAGGCGCGTTTACTGCAATGGTTCGCCGGCGGACTCGGCGCCAGCGTTCTGAAGGCGGAAAAGACCAGGATAGCCAGGGTTCTGCCCACGCTGTTTGGTTACCACATCATGCAACTTGGCAGTCTCGGGAAAGATCACCTGCTTGCCAGCAGCCGGATTAATCACAAGATCATTGCCATGCGCATACAGGACAGGGACAGCCGCGACATCGACAGGCTCTGCTGTATGTACACCTCGATTCCCATTGCCTCGGAGAGCACGGACGTGGTGGTACTGCCTCACGTGCTCGAATTCGAAAGCCAGCCGCACCAGATCCTGCGCGAGACCGAACGCGTGCTGATCGGGGAAGGCCACGTCGTCATCGCGGGCTTTAATCCCTGGAGCTTGTGGGGGTTGTGGCGCCTGTTCCTGGCCTGGCGCGAACAGCCGCCCTGGAGCGGGCGCTACATCGGGCTCAACCGGCTCAAGGACTGGCTGTCATTGCTGGACTTTGAAATCATCGAAACGGAGCGTTTTTATTTCCGGCCGCCGCTGAACAACAGCCGCCTCATGCAGAGACTCGGGTTCATGGAGCCGCTGGGGCGCTATTGCTGGCCCTATTTTGGCGGGATGTATATGCTGGTCGCCAAAAAACGCGTCATACCGCTGACGCCGATCAAGATGCAGTGGCAGACCCGGCGCCACATGATCGCGTCGGGTATCGTGGAACCGAGCGCCAGGTTTCTGGCGGGTGATGGCTGACGTGGCCTGTGATCAGGTGCATATCTACACCGATGGCGCCTGCCGGGGCAACCCTGGACCGGGTGGCTGGGGGGTGTTGCTGCGTTACCAGGACCGGGAAAAGGAATTGCGCGGCGCGGAAAACGATACCACCAACAACCGCATGGAACTGACAGCGGCGATCAAGGGGCTCGAGGCCCTGTCCCGGCAGCCTTGCCGCGTGGTGCTGACCACGGACTCGCAATACCTTAAGAACGGGATCACCCAGTGGCTGTCCGAATGGAAAAGCCGGGGATGGAAAACCGCCAATAAACGCCCGGTAAAAAATGTTGATCTGTGGCAGCGTCTTGACGGGGTTGTCGCGAAACACCAGGTCACCTGGCAATGGGTGAAAGGGCACAGCGGTCATGCGGAAAACGATCGCGCGGACAGGCTGGCGAACCAGGC
>CAZXGW010000114.1:0-5292 GCA_964640355.1 uncultured Enterobacteriaceae bacterium | reverse complement strand
GTATTGCATCCCGAGGCCGTCCAGGAATTTCTGGAATTCCGGCCGGTCCTCCGGTTTCACCTGTATCCCCATCAATACCCGCCCGTAGGCGGCGCCGTGATTGCGGTAGTGAAACAGGCTGATGTTCCAGCGCTCGCCCATCTCGGTGAGAAAGTGCAGCAGCGCGCCGGTGCGCTCCGGAAATTCAAAACGGTACAGGAGTTCATTTTTCGCCTGCGGTGCATGGCCGCCGACCATGTAGCGGATGTGCATCTTGGCAACTTCATCGTTGCTCAGGTCGATCACCTTGTAGCCCTTCTCCGTCAGGTGCTCAATCAGCGCATTCTTTTCCTCGATGCCGTGCCTGAGCTGCACGCCGGCGAAGACGTGCGCGTCCTTGTGATCGGCGTAGCGGTAATTGAACTCGGTGATGAGGCGCGGGCCGAGATCATGACAGAAGGCGCGGAAGCTGCCCGGCCGCTCCGGAATGGTGGTGGCGATCAGCGCCTCGCGGTGTTCGCCCAGCGCCGAGAGTTCGGCGATGTGGCGCAGCCGGTCGAAATTCACGTTGGCGCCGCTGAAAACGGCGACGAGTTCGCGGCCTTTGATCTTCTCGCGCGTCACGTACTGCTTGAGCCCGGCGAGCGCCAGGGCGCCGGCGGGCTCCGGGATCGAGCGGGTGTCTTCAAAGATGTCCTTTACCGCCGCGCAGATCTCGTCATTCGTCACGAGCAGAATTTCATCCACGGTTTCCCGAACGATTCGGAAGGGTTCATCCCCTGCCCGCCTGACCGCCGCCCCGTCGGCGAAGATCCCGATACGGTCGAGCGTTACCGGCTCGCCGGCTTCGAGCGCGTGGTGCATGCACGGCGCCTCGTCGGGCTCGACGCCGATGACATGGATCGCCGGATTCCGTGACCGTGCATAGGCGGCAATGCCGGCGATCAGTCCGCCCCCGCCGACGGGCACGAAAATGATGTCGACAGGCCCCGGATGCAGCTCCAGTATCTCGACCCCGACCGTCGCCTGCCCGGCGATGACCACCGGATGATCGTACGGCGGAATGAATATCATGTTCTTCCGGGCGGCGAGCTCGAGGGCATGATCCCTCGCCTCGTCATAGGTATTGCCGTGCAGTACCACCTTCGGACCAAGGCGCTTGACAGAAGTGATCTTGATGTCCGGCGTGGTCTTCGGCATGACGATGGTGGCGTTGATGCCGAGCTTCAGTGCGGACAGCGCGACGCCCTGCGCGTGGTTTCCGGCTGAAGCGGCGATCACTCCCCGGTTGCGCTCCTGTTCCGGGAGTGTCGCCATGAGGTTGTAGGCACCGCGCAGCTTGTAGGAGAACACCGGCTGCTGGTCCTCGCGCTTGAGCCAGATGCTGTTCTCGTAGCGGCGCGACAGCTCCGGCGCGTAATCCAGGGACGTCTTCCTCGCCACGTCGTACACGCGGCTGCACGCGTCGGCAATCAGTTTCTTGTATTCATCAAACATGCGTATAAGATAACATTTAAGTTTCCCGCGAGACATTACCGGCCAGGGGCCGGGCCGTGACACAGGAAGAAAAGAAACAAAAAGCCGCCGAAGCCGCACTCCGGTTTGTTACGGATGACGGCGTTATCGGCGTCGGGACGGGCAGCACGGTCCGGTATTTCATCGACCGGCTCGCAACCATCAAACACAGGATCGAGGGCGCCATTGCCAGTTCCGCGGCCACCGAGGAGCTGCTGCGCCGCCAGCACATTCCGGTGGTGCCGCTGAACAGCGTCATCGAGGTGCCGGTGTATATCGACAGTGCCGACGAGGCCACGCGGCACCGACACCTTATCAAGGGCGGCGGCGGCGCGCTGACGCGGGAAAAGATCGTGGCCGGCGCAAGCCGCAAATTCGTCTGCATCATCGATGATTCAAAGCTCGTGGATGTCCTGGGGCGGTTTCCCTTGCCGGTCGAGGTCATCCCGATGGCGCAGAGTTACGTCGGGCGCCAGCTCGCAAAGCTGGGTGGCCAGCCGGTACTGCGACAGGGATTCACCACCGACAACGGCAACATCATCCTCGATGTTCACAATCTCTCCATCCGGGATCCCGCGGAACTCGAGACACGGCTGAATAACATCGCCGGCGTGGTCTGTAACGGCATTTTTGCGCATCGTCCGGCGGACGTATTGCTGGTCGCCGACAGCGCGGAGGTGAGGACAATACAGTGACGACGCCGGCCAAACCGACAGCCGCCGGTAACCGCACACAATATATGAATTACGACTGTGATCGCCCCGTTTCCGACATTGCCACTGCAGCCGGGAGCCGGAAGCGCCGGGCACATTCATGATTGGGTTGCTGCAACGCGTCTCCGGCGCCTCTGTTGCAGTTAACCGTAAAATCATCGCCCGCATCGACACCGGCCTGCTGGTCTTCGTCGGCGTGGAGAAGGACGACACCGGGACACAGGCCGACCGCCTGCTGGAGAGACTCCTCGGTTATCGCGTCTTTCCCGACGCGGCGGGCCGCATGAACCTGTGCCTGACCGATATCGGCGGCGGCCTCCTGCTCGTCCCGCAATTCACCCTGCCCGCCGACACCCGCAAGGGCATGCGGCCGAGCTTCAGTTCAGCCGCCCCGCCGGAGAAAGGCCGGCAGCTCTTCGAGTATCTCCTGGACCAGGCGCGGGAACGTTATGCCCGGGTGGAGGCCGGAGAATTTGGTGCCGACATGAAGGTCACGCTGACAAACGACGGCCCGGTGACGTTCTGGCTGCAAATAAAAAGCAGTGACAAGTCACAAGTGAAAAGTTAAAAGTTCAAGGTTCAAAGTTAGTTGGGGCCTGTCTCAACATAAACTACCCTCCCCTTCCTTTTTTCTTTCAACTTTTTACTTTCAACATTCAACTTTTATACTGTCGCCAGTCATTTCTCATTTATTTACCCAGTCCCTCGGCGGTAAAAATTTTTCGTAGAGTTCTGCCTCGGGGGTGCCCGGATCCGGGCGCCAGTCATAGCGCCATTTCACCTGCGGTGGCAGCGACATCAGGATGGATTCGGTCCTGCCGCCCGACTGCAGGCCGAACAGCGTGCCGCGGTCGCAGACCAGGTTGAATTCGGCATACCGCCCGCGCCGGTAAAGCTGGAAATCGCGTTCCCGTTCGCCGTAGGCCATGTTTTTTCTCCGCTCCACGATCGGGAGATAGGCCTCGAGGAAATGGTCGCCGACGCTGCGCAGGAAGGCGAAACAACGTTCAAAGCCCCAACGGTTCAGGTCATCGAAAAACAGGCCGCCGATGCCGCGCGGCTCCCGCCGGTGCCCGATATAAAAATAATCGTCGCACCACTGCTTGAACCGCGGATAAACGTCCTTCCCGAATTCCCGGCACGCCTTCTGCGCCGTCGCGTGCCAGTGGCGCGCATCCGCTTCGAAACCGTAACAGGGCGTCAAGTCAAAACCGCCGCCGAACCACCACACCGGATCAGCCCCCGATTTCTCCGCGAGCATGAAGCGGACGTTCATGTGCGCGGTGGGCACGTACGGATTCAGCGGGTGCGCCACCACCGAATCGCCGAGCGCGCGGAACGCGCGTCCCGCAAGCTCCGGACGCGCGGCGCTGGCGGCGGACGGCAGGACCGATCCCGATACGTCGGAAAAATTGATCCCCGCCTGCTCGAAGATGTCGCCCCTCAGGATGCGGCTTTTGCCGCCGCCCCCTTCCTCGCGCGTCCACGCATCTTCAACTAGCGCAGCCTGCGCATCAAGCGATAGCAGGGCATTGGTCAGCCGATCCTGCAGGCTCAACAGGTATTGCCTTACTCCGTCGATATCGATCATGTTGCGGTCCCGCGGGCAGATGGCATGAAACACCCCTCGTGAGGTATCCTATTAATTTTCCAGGAAAGACGCCATGAGCAAGCGCCGTGTGAAGGTTAAACGCGAAACCGGGGAAACACAGATCGAGGTCAGCCTGGATCTCGACGGCCGGGGCAACGCCAGGCTGGATATCCACATCCCGTTTCTCGAACACATGCTGGACCAGGTGGCGCGCCACGGCATGCTCGATCTCGCCATCCAGGCGAAGGGCGACCTCGAGGTCGATGCCCATCACACGGTAGAGGACGTGGGCATCACCCTCGGCCAGGCCATGGCCAGGGCGCTGGGCGACAAGAAGGGCATACGCCGCTACGGTCACGCCTACGTTCCGCTCGACGAGGCGCTGTCGCGCGTCGTGCTCGACTGCTCGGGGCGCCCCGGCCTGGTTTACGACGTGAAATATCCAAGGGCGCGCATCGGCGAATTCGACGTCGACCTGATTTACGAATTCTTCCAGGGATTCGTGAATCACAGCCTGGTGACCCTGCATATCGACAACCTGCGTGGCCGCAATTCACATCACATTGCCGAGACGGTATTCAAGGCCTTTGCCCGCGCCCTGCGCATGGCCGTGGCTGTCGATCCGGGCATGAAGGGCAAGCTGCCGTCCACCAAGGGTTCACTGTAAAGTTCGGGGGCGCAATGAACATCCGGTTTACGCTGAGCGCCTACGTTCGCGCCGGCGCCGCGCCGCGATGCGCAGCCGGCCTTGCGCACGCCGGTTAGGTCGAATTCTCCCATGTCCAGCGTGGTCGTCATCGATTACGGCACGAGCAACCTGCGCTCGGTAGTGAAGGCGCTGGAATATGTCGCGGACGGCAGACACGGTATCCGTGTGGCCGACCGGCCTGACGAGATCCTCGCGGCGGATCGTGTGGTGTTCCCCGGCCAGGGCGCCATCGGCCAGTGCATGGCGAGCCTGAAGGCAAAGGGGCTCGATCAGGCGATCAGGGAATGCATCGCCACGCGTCCGTTTCTCGGCATCTGCCTCGGGCTGCAGTCGCTCCTCGAGGAAAGCGACGAAGACGGCGGCACGCCGGGCCTCGGGATCATCCCCGGCCGCGTGATCCGGTTCCCGGCGGATGCACGGGATGCCCAGGGTTCGGCCTGCAAGATCCCGCACATGGGCTGGAACCAGGTGTTCCAGCACATCGATCACCCGCTCTGGCACGGTATCGAGGACGGTGCGCGATTCTATTTCGTGCACAGCTATTACGCCTGCCCGGCGGATGAAAATGACATCGCCGCCAAAACCGGTTACGCGACTGAATTCACCTCGGCCGTTGCCCGCGATCGTATCTTCGCCACCCAGTTCCACCCCGAGAAAAGCCAGAAGGCGGGCCTTGCCCTGTTGAAAAATTTTCTGGCGTGGAAAGCGTGAAAAACGGCCCGAACCGGGGCCCGGGCCGGATGGATTTTCGCCTGCCGCTTGAGTAGTATGGTCACGGTCAGGGC
>CAZXGW010000113.1:0-5333 GCA_964640355.1 uncultured Enterobacteriaceae bacterium | reverse complement strand
GCAAATATCACCGATGGCGTCCAGTTCGTCGAGTACAATGTTACGCACTTCCTCGCGGTGACGATAATGTGGCTGCCGTTCTCGGGCCTGATCCCGTTTTCCCGCCTGAGCTTGTCTACGACGAGATCCAGCAACGCCGGCATGCCGCCGGTCAGGCCATACCTGTTTACTTCCATGTCCGCAACAGACCCCGACAGGGACGCAAAGACGGCAGGAGGCGGTCCGTAATACACCACGCCCTGCCCGAGGGAAATGGTCCCTGGATGTTGTGCGATCAGGCCGGCGACTTGCGTGATCACTGGTGCCTGCACCCGCGCCATGCGCCGGCTGGAAGAGAAACGGGAAGTCAGCGTGCGCCGGGTCAATGCTTACCGGTTTCCACGGAGGCTTGAACAGGTTTTCCGGCGGCGGCTGGCTTCAAACAGCGGTGCTGAGGGATGAGCGTGGTGAGGCTACTGGCGATGGAACGGCAGGGGCCTTTTGGGAAACTGGGATTTCAGGAATTCCATCTGGTCAGCCAGGATCCGGTGGTTGGAAAGGGCCAGGTATTCTGCCCAGTTGGGCACATAGGGGACCGCGAGGAGCGGCATATTGACTTCCTCGGGGGTATGATTGCCCTTCATGGTATTGCAGCGCCGGCACGCGGTTACCACGTTGGTCCAGCGGTCGGTACCGCCGCGCGAAAACGGTACAACATGATCCCGCGTCAACATGGCTTCCTTGTAATGCCCGCCGCAGTACATGCACAGGTGGGCGTCACGCAGGAACAGCTCGTTGTTGGTCAGGGGCGGTATGTTGCGCTTGAGGTGTTTATGCAGCGCGGATCGCTTGATGGCGATGATGGAATTGACGTTGATCACGGAGCGCAGGCCGGTGGCGCGGCAGATTCCCCCCTTGATGGCGAATACGCTGTCGCCGGCCGTCCAGGCCACCATGTCCCGGCTGTACAGGCACACGGCGGCCTGCCAGGGGATCCAGGTGACCGGTGAACCGGCTATGTCGAGTCGAAGGATGAGGGGGACCATGTTCGGTTTCCGACAGGTAGCAACGCCATCGGGGTTTTTTCCGGCGTACTCAATTTGCCACGCATTTTTATGCCAAATCAAATATAAAATCAAGTTATTGCAGTCATCAGTTAACAGGTGAGCTTATATGGACAGCGTCGATAAACTCCTGGCGATTATGGCCGCCCTGCGCGACCCGGGGGCGGGCTGCCCCTGGGATCGGGCGCAGGATTTTTCAACGATCGCCCCTTATACCCTCGAAGAGGCCTATGAAGTGGCGGATGCCATCGATCGCAATGACATGGAATCCCTTTGTACGGAATTGGGCGATCTGCTGTTCCAGGTGATCTATCACGCGCGAATGGCGGAGGAACTCGGGCATTTCAGGTTTGAGGATGTGGTCAGGGGCATTAACGCCAAGCTCCTGCGCCGACATCCGCATGTCTTCGGGGGAGAGCCGGTCGAGGATGCCCGGGCGCAATCCCGCCTGTGGGAGCAGCAGAAAGCGGAGGAAAGACGGGCGCGGAATGATGGCAGGAGCGGCGTCATCGATGGTGTAAACCTGAACCTGCCCGCGCTGCGGCGTGCCCAGAAGCTCCAGTCCCGGGCAGCGACGGTGGGCTTCGATTGGCACGATGCCAGCGCGGTACTGGACAAGCTCATCGAAGAGGTCGGCGAATTACGACGCGCCTTGTCCGGGCGCGGTGACAGGGAGGCCATACGGGAGGAAATGGGCGATCTGCTGTTCACCTGTGTCAACCTGGCCCGCCATCTGGATATCGATGCGGAGGCCGCGTTGCGTTCGGCAAACCATAAATTTGAGGCGCGGTTCCGCTATATTGAAAACGCCCTGGCCGCACAGGACCGGTCGCCGGCTGATGCCACCCTGGAAGAAATGGACAGGCTGTGGGAGGCGGCGAAGGTACGCAAGGGCAGCGCCTAAAACCTGTCTCAAAATGGCTGCGCTGTGTTACGGCGTTAAAACGGGCTCGAAAAAAATCACTATGTCAAGGTTACGTTAATAATTTTTTCCCCTGCAGCCTTTCCCCGTGCTTGACTGATTTTAAAACAGACTCACTTTACCGCGGCTTGTATCGATCCAGCGCCGTTACCACCCCGCGGTTGTCAATACGGATTTCCGTGATCCAGGCGTTGCTCGTGGCCTCCCCCGGCGCGGGGAGGTAATACCAGGTCTTGAACAACGGGTAGTGATGATAAATGTAGGTCACGGTCTCATGATCGTAGGGCCCGAGTCGATAAAGGATTTCCGCCTCCGTCATGCCGATGGAAAGGCGGATGTAATCCCGCATGGGGACTGAATCGGCACGCGCGCCGGCGGCCAACTGGCACAGCCCGAAGATGAGAAGTATTACGCGTCGCACGTCACGCACCGATCAGGTTTATTTCCTCTGAACGCCGGAAGCCGGAATCGTTCCATGCCACTGGAAGGATCATCGGCACGTCCGGCACGGGGTCAGCTGTGTGAATACACCCTGAGGTCCGTACTGTGCGGCCACATGTTCAGGGACGCGGTGTGACCGGATCGAACGTCCCCAACGTTAATCTCCAGTCAAAAATTATTTAAAATAAGCTAGTTACAATTGAAACTAAATGTTGATTATTAACTATTGATCCCCGTAGACGTGTGGCGGGGTGAGGCAGCAGTATGAGGTATTCTGCTGCGATCAGGGGCAAATCAGCGGCCTCCGCGTCCGGTGTCCGTATCGTCAAGGTCCTTGTCATGCGAGAGCATGGCATAGGCGGAGTGGTTGTGGATGGATTCGAAATTTTCCGATTCGACGGTATAGGCGGCGATGCGATCGTCCTTGTTGAATTCGATGGCCACGTCACGGACGATATCTTCGACAAACTTGGGATTGTCATAGGCGTGTTCCGTGACGTATTTCTCGTCCGGCCGTTTCAGCAGGCCGTAGAGTTCGCAGGAAGCGACTTTTTCGATCGTCTCGATCAGCTCTTCGATCCAGATAAACCCGCGGGTGCGCACGCAGGCGGTGATATGCGAGCGCTGGTTGTGGGCGCCATAGGCGGAGATCTTCTTTGAACAGGGGCACAGGCTGGTCACGGGCACCAGTACCTTGACGAGCGTGGTCGGTTTGTCGCGGTAAATCTTGCCGATGAAAGAAACCTCGTAGTCCATCAGGCTCTTGACGCCGGAAACCGGGGCAGACTTGTTGATGAAATAGGGGAAGGTCATCTCGATATGGCCGGATTCCGCGTTGAGGAGCTGGGTCATTTCCCGGATCATCTGCTTGAAGGAGTCTACGGTGATCTCGTATTCATGCCGGTTCAGAATCTCGACAAACCGGGACATGTGGGTCCCTTTGAACCTGTGGGGCAGGTTGACGTACATGCTGAAGCGCGCCACCGTGTGCTGTTCCCCGCCGTTGCGGTCCTTGATCACGATGGGGTGGCGGATGTCCTTGATGCCCACCATGTCGATCGGGATGTGCCGGGTATCCTTGCTGCTCTGGATATCCGGAATGTGGCTGATGAGTTTTACTGGCTGATTCATGGAATCCTGCTTGCCGGTTGTCTTGTACATGAAAATACCTGTGGGCCCAAGTTTACAGGGTCTGCCTCCGCTTCTCCATAATTGTATTACCGCAAAAACCGCCGGGCGCGGTTCCCGCAAGTATCTCTCCTGAATCTGGCGGCCGGGCATCCCCCGAAAGACCGTGTGCCGCAGGGATAGCGGCACTCGAGCCTACACGGACGTATTCACGGCGTGTCTTTCGGGGGATGCCCGGCCGCCTGTGACTCCCGAAAGTTATTTGCGGTACAAGCCGGCGGGATTCCCGATTTATCTGTCCCGCTGCACGATATAGGCGGCTATCCAGCGCAGCGGATCCACCTGTCCGTCAAACGGGGAGAGACTCTCCAGCGCTTCCGCCAGCAGCCGTTGCGCTGCCTCTTTTGCGCCATCAAGGCCCAGCAGGTCGGGATAAGTGGGTTTATTCCGCTCCCGGTCCGAGCCCTGGGGTTTGCCCAGGGTCGCCGTGTCGCTTTCGACATCGAGGATATCGTCCCGGATCTGGAAAGCGAGGCCGATGCATTTGGCGTAATGGGACACCCGCTCGAAGGCCGCTGGATTCACCTCCGGCGCGGACAGGGCGCCGAGTTCGACGCTGGCCCGGATCAGTGCACCGGTCTTGTGGATGTGCATGTTTTCCAGCTCGGCAATATTCAGCTGTTTGCCGACCGCGGCGAGATCGATAGCCTGACCCCCCGCCATTCCCCGGGATCCGCTGGCCTGCGCCAGGATGTCGATCATCCGCAGGCGCTGCCCGGCACTGGCGGTGATCCACGGTGAATGGGCCAGGACATGAAAGGCTAGGGCCTGCAGGGCATCGCCCGCCAGGATGGCTGTGGCTTCACCAAAGACCCGGTGGCAGGTGGGCCGGCCGCGCCTCAGGTCATCATTATCCATGGCGGGCAGATCATCGTGGATCAATGAGTAGGCGTGGATCATCTCCACCGCGCTGGCAGGGCCGTCGAGCACGTCCAGGGCCACGCCGAAGGTCTCGCCGGTAGCGTACACCAGGACAGGCCGGATTCGCTTGCCCTCTCCCAGGACGGCATAGCGCATGGCTTCATGCAGGTGACAGGGCTGCAGCGTGGCGGCCGGCAGCCAATAATCCAGCGCGGCTTCTACATTGGACTGGTAAACCCGCAGGCGTTCCTCCATGCCCATGGGCTATTCGCTGTTATCGCCGGTCTCGAAGGGCTGCAGTTGCTGCTTGCCGTCCTTTTCAAGCAGGATCCGTACCTTCTGTTCTGCTTCCGCCAGGGCCTTCTGGCATGATCGGGTTAATGCCACCCCCCGTTCGAAATACTTGAGAGATTCCTCCAGGCTCAGGTTGCCCGCCTCCATTTTTTCGACCAGCCGTTCGAGTTCCTCCAGCGACTTTTCGAAATCAATTACGCTGTCTTTTTTCGGCACATTAAGTCCCCCGTAAGGATATTTTTTATTTTATTGCATCATAAACGATTTTGCCGGAGTCGAGGTTCTTTTACGGCAAAACCCCCAACCGCGGTGGTATAAGGGAACATCCTGCTTTCTTATGAGGCGCGCCGCGACCCACCATTCATGGCCAGGGATTTTTGAAGGCTCGTTCAGGCCTTGAGGGCGTGGAGCACTCAGCAGGCCAGGCTTACGCCGACACGCCGTGAAGTCATCCCTGTGGGCTCGACGCCGGCATCCCTGCCGGCGACTGTCGGCTTTAAGCCCGGCCCGGCTGCAAGCGCCATCCCATTAAGCCGCCCTGGACCAGGAAATACACTTGTGACAATGACCGGCAGACAACCACT
>CAZXGW010000112.1:0-5336 GCA_964640355.1 uncultured Enterobacteriaceae bacterium | reverse complement strand
AGCCTCCGATCGCAACCCATGTCACGCGCGCTGCCCTTCTGTCCCGGCAATTCACAGATCACTCTTTCGCCCTTTTGCCGCAAGGACTCGACGAGGTTGAGCAATCCGGGGTCCTCCGAGGACGGCGCGAAAATTCCGGGCTGCTCAGGGCCATCGCCGGTGCTCAACGCCAGCAGTGTCTTGATGTCGGCGCTGAAACCCGTGGCCGGGCGGGCGCGGCCGAAGGCGCGGCCGATGGCATCGTACCGGCCACCGAAGGCGATGCCCTGCCCCTTGCCCGGGACATACGCCGCAAAAACGATGCCGGTGTGATAGTGGTAACCGCGTAATTCGGCGAGATCAAATTGCAATGGAGCATCCGGCAGGCGTTTCATTACCGACTCGGCGACACGGCGCAGGTCTGCCAGGCAGCGTTTCACCTCGGCTCCGGCGGCCGCAAGCGGCTTCTCAAAATCGGCTAATTCAGCGATATCCCCGTAGGCGCCGGCCAGGACACTGAACAAATCGCACAGTCCCGCCGGCAGCATTCCGTCGCCGGCGAGGGCATTGATTTCCGCTCCCGCCTTGCGTTGCAGGGCACTGAATAACCGGGCTTCGAGATCCGCGTCCAGGTTCGCCTGCTTCACCAGCGCCTGGTAAATGCCCACGTGGCCGATATCCACGTGCACGTCCGGCACGCCGGCAACCCGCAGCGTCTCCAGCATCAGGCTGAGGATTTCCGCGTCGCTTTCCGTGCCCTGGTGGCCATACAGTTCCGCCCCCACCTGCAGCGGGCTGCGCGTGCCGCCGGTGTCCGACGGGCGGGTGTGGAGCACGCTGCCCAGGTAACAGAGGCGCGTCGGCGTCTCGCGCTTGAGATTATGCGCGTCGATGCGGGCGACCTGCGGCGTCGTGTCCGCCCGGATGCCGAGCAGACGGCCGCTCAGTTGATCGGTCAGCTTGAAGGTCTGGAGATCGAGATCCGATCCCGTCCCGGTCAATAACGACTCCAGGAACTCCACGAGCGGCGGGATGACAAGCTGATAGCCCCAGCCCGCATGGAGATCGATAATGTTCCGGCACAATCGATCGAGTCGCGCCGCGTGTGGCGGCAGGATCTCCTCGATGCCTTCGGGCAATAACCAGCGGTTCTGCGTGTCCATGCGGATTAATGTACCAGATAAAGCAACAGCACACCGGCCAGCATGCTGGTGAGGCCCGCGGCGCGCAAGGTGGTATCATCCATCCGGGCGACGAGCACGATCATCCTGCGCAGGCCGGCCGGATTGATAAACGGCATGATCCCTTCAATGACCAGTACAAGCGCCAGCGCCGTCAGGAGCTCAGTCCACATTCAACCAGTTTTCGTTAACCACCGGTCGCAAGTCACCCCGAGCCTGACTCAACGTCCTTTCACCAGGATGATCGGCATCTTCTCCTGATCTACAATCGCGAGGCATAAAAAAACCGGGAGTCATCCCGGGACGCAACGCCGTCGCAGGTCCACAGTTACTCATGGTTTGCCCCCGTCGCCAGCCGGCCTAAAGGTGCAACTTGCAGAAAGATAGTGTTACAGGTTTTGTGGGTCTGGCTGATGGAACAAGCGGTCCCCAAACGCCGGGTGTTCCGGACATTGATCATCGTCCCCCGGGATGATTAAAGTATTTGAAAAAATCGGAATCAGGCTTAAGCAGCAAAACATCCGATCCGCCGCTGAAGCTGTTCTGGTAGGCATTCAGGCTGCGGTAAAGGGCATAGAATTCCTCGTTCTTGCCAAACGCGGCGGCATAAATCTCGGTGGCTTGCGCGTCTCCCTCGCCGCGGATGATCTCCGCATCACGGTAGGCATTGGCGAGGATGACCTCCCGTTCACGATCGGCGTTGGCCTTGATCCGTTCCGCGGCCTCCGATCCGCGGGCCCGGAAATCCTTGGCGACCCTGACCCGCTCGGCGCGCATGCGTTCATACACGGAATGGCTGACTTCCTCCGGGAGGTCGATGCGCTTCGTCCTCACGTCCACGACGGTGATGCCGAGTTCCTCGTCCAGGTTGGAGGTGGTCTGCGTGACGATGTTGAGTATCTCGGTGCGCTCGCCGGCCACAACTTCCTGGACCGTGCGTTCGCCGAACTGGTCGCGCAGCGCCCGGTTGATCCGCTGCTCCAGCAGGCCATTGGCATACAGGACGTCCCCCCGGGTGGCGGTGTAGAAGATCTTCACACGCGCAATCCGCCACTTGATGAAATAATCCACCAGCACGTCTTTCTTTTCCTTGGTCAGGAACCGCTGTGCCTCCTTGTCGAGATTCAGCAGCCTGTTTTCAAATTTCTGGACCGTGTTCACAATGGGGATCATGACATGCAGGCCGGGCTTGATGTCCGCGTTCTTGATTTCCCGGAACTGGAACACGATGGCCTGTTGCCACTGTTCGACCTTGTACACCGAAAAGTAGGCCGTGATCGCAAGCACTGCCAGCAGGATGGCAATTCTCGGTATCATGGTCAGCGTACTCCCCGGCTTCGGCCGGACAGTTGGCCGCTCTGCTCATCACCGGAACCTGCTGGCTGGTCCGACCGGTATTCCTTCGGCGCCGCATAGGCCCGGTCATCGGCACGCCGCTCCAGCAGGCGATCAAGGGGCAGATACATGAGGTTGTTGCTCCCCTCGGCCCCCAGCAACACCTTGTTGGT
This sequence comes from uncultured Enterobacteriaceae bacterium, assembly GCA_964640355.1. Lineage (GTDB taxonomy): Bacteria > Pseudomonadota > Gammaproteobacteria > Eutrophobiales > Eutrophobiaceae > CAZXGW01. Next base: position 2,668 of record CAZXGW010000112.1, on the reverse strand, counting down.
CGAGGCGAACACCGATTCAATCGCATCGAGGTACAGGCGCTGGCGGGTGACCGCCGGGGCGCGCTCATATTCCGTCAGCAATTGATCAAAACGGCTGGCCTCGCCTTCCGCCCTGGCGATTACCCTGGCCTTGTAGGCGTTCGACTCTTCCCGCAGCCTGGCGGCCGCGCCCCGGGCCTTGGGGATAATGTCATTTCGATAGGCCTCGGCTTCATTGACCTGGCGCTGTTCATCTTCCCTCGCCTTGATAGCGTCATCGAACGCCGCCTTGACTTCATCCGGCGGTTTCGCCGGTTGCATTTCAACGCCGAGGACGAAGATGCCGGTACGGTAATCATCCATGATCTGCTGGATGAGTTTATGCTGGCGCTGGGCGATCTGGCTGCGCCCCTCGGTCAGGATGAAATCCAGTTCGTTTTTGCCGATGATCTCGCGCACCGCGCTCTCCGTGGCCTGCCGCAGGGTGGCGTCGGGCGAAACGGCGTTGAACCGGTAGTCGGTCGGTTCCCTGATGCGCCACTGCACCGCCACCTCGACGTCGACGATATTTTCATCCTGGGTGAGCATCTTGGCCTTGTGGGTAATCGATCGCACCTGGCCGATATTGATGATGATGACGTTCTCGACCGGCCGCGGGAATCGCACATTCAGGCCGGGTTGCAGGGTGGTAACGTATCTTCCGAAGCGCAGCACGAGTCCACGCTCCTGCTGGTCAATGATGTGCGTCATGTCGTAGGCCAGCCAGGCGAGCAGGGCCAGGATCACGAACACCCATGAAAACTGCGGCCCGTCGCCGCCCGCCGTCCTGGGTTTGCGGCCGAACAGGCCGCCGAAACCCTTCTGCATCTTGCGCACGATCTCGTCCAGGTCGGGAGGCCCTTCCTCCCTGCGGCGCCTGCCCCAGGGATCCTTGTCGCCGTTACCGCCCGGCGGTTCGTTCCAGCCCATCATTCATCTCCCGGTGTGGTCATGCGAAGCAGATTCGCACTGTTTCTTGACTCTACCTGTCCGATCTTAAAGGGCGGTGCGGCTGGACTGCAACTGAATATCCGCCACACCATTATCTTCGCACAGCCGGTGCAGGCGAAGTGTTTCCATGTCGACTTCCATGATCCAGCCCCCGCTCTCGTCCGCGCGCTCGGTATGGACAGCGCCGATATCAAACAAATGGGCGCGCAGTTTGCCTGCCGTCGCGGGCAGGCACAGGCGATGCCGCCGGGTCCGCGCGGCCAGGTAACGGTAGACGGCCGCGATCAGGCCGTCCATTCCCTCGCCCGTCCTGGCTGACAGCCACACCCGGTGTGGTTCGCCCAGGCTGTTGTATTCCGTCCTGGCGGGCAGGTCCTGCTTCAGATCGATCTTGTTATACACCTCGATCTGCGGAACCGCCCCCGCCCCGATCTGATGTATCACCTGGTTGACCTGTTCGATATGGGCATGCCGATCCGCATCGTTTACGTCGATGACGTGCAGGAGCAGATCGGCCTCCCGGGTTTCATCCAGGGTGGCATGAAACGCCTCGATGAGATCGTGCGGTATGTGGCGTATGAATCCCACCGTATCCGACAGGGTCACGGGCAGATCGGACGCCGCCTCGAAGCGCCGTATCGTCGGATCAAGCGTCGCGAACAGCTTGTCGGCCGTGTAAACGGAGGCGCCCGTCAGGTAATTGAACAAGGTCGATTTGCCGGCGTTCGTGTAACCCACCAGGGAGACGGCGGGGATGGCCGATCGACTGCGCTTCTTTCTGCCCTCCCGCCGCTGCTGCCTGATTTTTTCGAGCCGTGACTTGATCGTCCTGATGCGTTTCCTGATCAGGCGCCGGTCCGTCTCGAGCTGGGTTTCACCCGGCCCCCGCAGGCCGATGCCCCCCTTCTGCCGCTCCAGGTGCGTCCAGCCGCGTATCAGGCGCGTGGACAGGTGCTGCAGCTGGGCCAGCTCGACCTGGAGCATGCCTTCGTAAGTGCGCGCGCGCTGCGCGAAAATGTCCAGGATCAGTTCCACGCGATCAATGACGCGGCAGCCGAGTTCCCGCTCGAGATTGCGCTGCTGGCCCGGGCTGATGGCGTGATTGAAAATGACCACCTCCGCATTCGTTTCCCCGACGTCGCGCCGGATGTCCTCCACCTTGCCGGTGCCGATATAAAACCTCGGGTTCGGGACATCCCGGGTGCAGTTGAGGATGGCGACGGGGGTCAAGCCGGCCGAAGCGACGAGCTGAATGAACTCGTCCGCGTCCTCGTTAAATTCCGAATTGCGGAAATGGATGTGGATCAGGACGGCGCGACCGCCGCCTGCGGGTAATTCACTCAAATGCGGGTACCAACGGATTGACCGGGACTATGACTCTTCCCCGCTTTCCTCGTCTGCCCGGGGCAATTTGACGTTTCGCGCGGGTACAATGGTAGAGATGGCGTGCTTGTAGACCAACTGGCTGACGGAATTTTTAAGCAGTACCACAAATTGATCAAACGATTCGACCTGCCCCTGCAATTTTATGCCATTCACAAGATATATCGATACCGGCACCCGCTCCTTTCGCAATGCATTCAGAAAAGGGTCCTGCAATGTGTGCCCCTTGCTCATCGGGATTCTCCCTTGTTATTTGTTATAGTCGTTATAAATCCGTGAACCTGTCAGGGGTTCTCATTATTCGCTATCCATATAA
>CAZXGW010000111.1:2158-5341 GCA_964640355.1 uncultured Enterobacteriaceae bacterium | reverse complement strand
AAAAAACCCCGCGGCAGGGCGCGGGGTTTTTTCATGCCTGTTCTGATTCAGCGCTGAACCGTTACATGCGTGGCCTGGGGGCCTTTTTCGCTGCGCTTCGTTTCGAACTGGACGGTCTGGCCTTCCTTCAGCGTCTTGAAGCCGTCACCTTCAATGGCCGAAAAATGCACAAACACGTCCGGGCTGCCATCAGACGGCGTAATAAAGCCATAGCCTTTGGATTCATTAAACCACTTAACGGTACCTGTAGCCATGTTACCTACCTCTGTTGAAAATATAAATAAACGTGTTTTTTTGTGTTGCAGATTTGATGAAGTAAATAACAGGAGATACCAGTAAATGGAACCACTGATATAACTAAATCAATTTGCGAACGCCACTAGTTTAGCCGAGGAAAAAGAAAAAAACGAGCCTGTATAAAGGGTGTCTGCGTGCACAGGCGGGGAGGGCAACGTGACCGTTATTCACGCGCCGCCGGTTTGGGGACGCTAAAGGTTGCGGGCCGGTATCCCCGTTTCCGCACTGATCCATTGCCTGAGAAACTCAGTGCCCCCTTTCCGGCCGCAATCATCGGCGGACAGTACCCGGCCGTCCGGGCCGTAGATCTCCACGTGGGGCGTACCGCAGATCCGGTAGGCTTCTATCCGCCTTCCGATTTCTTCGGTCTGGCGCCGGACTTCCTCCGGGGAAGCGCCGGCAAGATTGATGTTTAAACCGGTTTCCGGGAAACGGACCCGCCTGATCAGCACGTCCCGGCGCTTGTCGAGAAAGGGCTGGAAGCCTTTTTCGAGGCGCCTGCAGATGGCGCAGGAATCGAGGTAAACCTCAATAATCGTGTAGAAGTCGTCATCGGCAAGATCGGCTAGCGATTTGTTATCGTCAAAAAGCGCCGTAAATTCCTGGCTGCTGAGGCCGCTGCCTCCCCGCGCGTTGCCGGTCTGTGCAGGCGGATCGACGTTTTCGCCCGGCCCGGCGAAGAAGTACCAGGCGACAGCGGCAATGATGACGGCCCAGGCAAGAGGTTTCATTTGATCGGTGCGCAGGTTCGGCGGTATTGGTGGGCCTTATTCATTTTCCCCCGCCAACGGATTTTACCATGATCACTCGGGACACCGCGCTTTCCGGGAGATGACGGGGGGAGTCGTTGCGCTCGCTCTGTTCTCGCAGTGAATGGTGAATGGTAAAGCTTAGCACCGAGTTACAAGCCATGGGTCACCTGCCGCTTTCCCAGGCATCTCCCTGTGTTATATTGACCGGAACCTGTCTCGAAACGAATCCCCTCCCCCTTGAGGGTGGGGAAATTTTAAGAAGATAATGTTCACCCCCACCCCGACCCTCCCCCCTCAAGGGTGAGGGGATTTAATCATGGAGAAAGTTTACAAGGCGCTGGCCGAAGAGCTCGTCGAGGCGGGACACATCCTGTACGGCCTCGGGATGGTGCCGGCCACCAGCGGCAACTTCTCGGCGCGGTTCGGCGCGGACCGTTTTGCCATCACGGTGTCCGGCCGGCACAAGGGCCGCATGACGACGGACGATATCATGGAGATCGACGGCGCCGGCGTTTCCCGGGACGGCCGCCGGCCGTCGGCGGAGACCGCCCTGCATCTGCAGATCTACCGGCGATTTCCGGACGTCCACGCAATCTTGCATCCCCATTCCCTGTATGCCACGCTATTGTCACGCCAGGCGGCCGGCGAGATCGTTCTCTCCGATTACGAATTGCTCAAGGCCTTTCCCGGCATCGATACCCATGAAAGCCGGCTGCACGTGCCGGTATTTGACAACGATCAGGATATCCCGCGCCTGGCGCAGGTCGTTGAGGAGTACATGGATGCCCACCCGCCGGTCCATTGTTACCTGATCCGCGGGCACGGTTTTTATACCTGGGCCGATTCGGTGCAGGCGGCGCTCAGGCACGCGGAGGCGCTGGATTTTCTGTTCAGATGTGAACTGATGATGCGAGGAGTGAAGGAACCATGACGGCGTTGACCATATTCCCTGACAACCGCCCCGAGAACGGCGAGGTCCTGACCGGTTTTGAGGAAATGGCGGCGGCCCTGAACGGCATCGGCGTGATGATCGAGCGCTGGGAGGCCGACCGGCCCCTCGGCAGGGACGCGACCCAGGAGGAAGTGCTCGACGCATACCGTGATTCCATCGACCGGCTCAATGAAAAATACGGCTTCCAGACCGTGGACGTCGTCTCGCTCAATCCGGACCATCCGGACCGGGTCGCCATGCGCCAGAAGTTTCTCGCCGAGCACACGCACTCCGATTTTGAAGTGCGGTTTTTTGTGGAAGGCAGCGGCGTGTTTTACCTGCACGCGGGCGGCAAGGTGTATACCCTGTTGTGCGAAAAGGGCGATCTGATCAGCGTGCCCGCGAACACCACGCACTGGTTTGACATGGGGGCCAGGCCGAATTTCAAGTGTATCCGGTTCTTCACCACGCCGGACGGCTGGGTGGGGAATTTCACCGGCAGCGACATCGCAAAAAAGTTTCCCGATTTCGACACCTACGTCGCCTCCCTGAGTTGATCCGGGCCGTCCTCACGGATATCGAGGGTACCACCTCGTCCATCGCCTTCGTGAAGGACGTCCTGTTTCCCTACGCGCGCAGACACATCGCCGGCTTCGTAAAACAACATGCCGCCGACCCGGATGTGCGCAGCCTGCTCGACGAAGCGGCGGCCGGGGCGGGCGGGCCGCTCGACGATGACGCTGTCATCCGGCAGTTGATCGCCTGGATGGACGAGGACCGCAAGGTCGCCGCGCTGAAGGCGTTGCAGGGCATGATCTGGGAGGCCGGTTACCGGCAGGGTGATTTTACCGGCCACATTTACGAAGACGCGGCGGACAAATTGCGCGAGTGGCACGAGGCGGGCGTACGCCTCTACGTGTTTTCGTCGGGCTCTGTGCCCGCGCAGAAACTCCTCTTCGGTTACAGCGAGGCCGGCGACCTGACGCCGCTGTTTTCAGGTCATTTCGACACGCGCACCGGCGCCAAGCGCGAGGCCGGCTCCTACCGCGCGATCGCCCGGCAGATCGGTTTGCCGGCGGAAGAGATACTGTTCCTGTCGGACAGCATTGAAGAACTGGATGCCGCGCGAGCGGCTGGACTGCATACGATCCAGCTGGACCGCGACGGCAACGCGCCGGAGTCGGGTCACCGCCGGGTGCAAAG
>CAZXGW010000111.1:0-2058 GCA_964640355.1 uncultured Enterobacteriaceae bacterium | reverse complement strand
TGACAGGTGAAAGATATTTCATGCAAAATCTCCCTCATTGTGCGGGTTGTTAAAAGGGTTTTACCGCCGGGGATTTTACCGCAATAATGCCCGGCGGGTTCAGCCAGCCGGGCACGCGGGATCATGATCGATAAATTACACCAGATAAATATCACCTATTCCGCCAGGGAGGATCGCCTGCTGCTGCGAATAACGACAAAAAAGGGCGACGAGTACCGCATCTGGCTGACCCGGCGCTTTACCACGGCGCTCAACGAGCTGTTGATCAGGGAAATGGACAAATACGGCGGCATCGCCTCGGTGCGCGAGAACCGGCAGACGAAGAAGTTGTTCAAGGAGGGCGCCTTTGAAAAATCCTTTGAAGAGGAAAAGAGCGTTCAGTATCCCCTCGGCGAGGACGGCTTCCTGGCGTTTGCCATCAAGTCAACGAATACCCGGGAGGGAAACCTTCATCTCGAACTGCTTCCGGAGCGGGGCAAAGGGGTGACGATGAACCTCGACAAATCGCTGCTCTACATGTTCTACCACCTGCTGACCCACGGCATCGGCCGGGCCGAGTGGCACATCACCACCGGTTTTGAATCGTCGTCCATGAAGGTCCATTGAGGGTCGCGGCGCCGGCGGAGTCGGCTTGCGAATTACCGCTGTCCCGCCTAATGTTTATAGAACCTGTCTGAAATGTGAGTAATCCGCTTACGGGAGACTGGCATGATAACGACTCGGCTTTCAGATGACGGCCGGATAACGCTCCCCGCATCCGTGCTGGAGGCGCATCAGTGGCATGCCGGCATCGAACTTCTGGTTGAGAATGTTGGCGATGCTGTAGTCCTGCGCCCGAATCCGGCGGCTGCGGTGCATCGAGAAGACGACACGGTAAGGTTGCAGGAACCCGAGGAAACCAGGCACTGGGACGACATCGACTGAAGCCGCCCCAATCCGCCCGGTAATTCAGAAGTCGAGCCCGGCCTCCAGGCGCAATACCGGGTGTCCGGGCCAGCGTTCATCGAAACGCCATAGCCCGGCGTCACGCGCCGCATGGCAGGCCTGCTCCATTTCCACGGGCGTGGGCGCGCGCTGCAGATCCGAATAACGGGGTGTTCCATCGCCCGCCATTTCCCCCACCTGGTAGGCCGGGCGGTACTGCCCCATGATGTTGACGTAGGTATCGGGGGATATCTCTTCCGCCAGCCACCGGAAAATGGCCGCCGACTCATCGAGCTGGCCGGGCATGACGAGATGGCGCACCAGCAAGCCCCGTCGCGCCAGTCCATCCGGGCCGAATTTCAATTCGCCGACCTGGCGGTGCATTTCCAGGATGGCTTCGCGCGCCCGGTCGGGGTAATCCTTGGCCTTCGCCAGGCGCCGCGCGCTTTCCCGGTGCCAGAACTTGAAGTCCGGCATGTAAATGTCCACCAGCCCGTCCATCAGGCGGAGTGATGACACCGCATCGTAGGCGCTGGTGTTGTAAACGATCGCGAGCTTCAAACCTTTTGGAATCGCCGCCGCGATGGCTTCGATGACCTGCGGGGCGACATGTTCGGGAGTGACGAAATTGATGTTGTGGCAGCCGCGGGACTGCAGGGCCAGCGCCAGGTCTGCGATCTCATCGGCTGTGCATTCCCGGCCGTTTTGACGCTGCGAGATGTCCCAGTTCTGGCAGAAGACACACCTCAGGTTGCACAGGCCGAAGAAGATCGTCCCGGACCCGTTCCAGCCGCGCAGGCAGTCTTCTTCCCCGAAGTGCGGGAACGCGCTCGATACGACGGCGTGGCGGCCCGTGTGGCACACCCGTTTTTCATCCCGCAGCCGGTTCACGTGGCAGTTCCGCGGGCAGGCGCAGCAGTCCTCGAGTTCGGACAGCGCTTCCCTGACCCGCTCCTCGAGTTTGCCCTGGCGGTGAAAGGCGAGATACGCCGGTTCAAAATCGTGGAGGATAAACCGCGGGTCGGGCGGGGGAGCCTGGCGGACGGTAAACAGTGCAGGCACGATTCGCATAGTGATAGTTATAGCATAAAGGGGTCAGAGCCCTTTTCCCTTGAAAAGGGCTCTGACCCCTTT
>CAZXGW010000110.1:0-5371 GCA_964640355.1 uncultured Enterobacteriaceae bacterium | reverse complement strand
GCGGGCGTTATTTGTCGGTGAGTTTCAGGGCGAGAAATATCGGACCGCCGCGGCGCTGCACCAGGACGGGGATCGATTTGTCTTTCGGCAGTTCACCGACCAGTTTTTCAAAATGCGCAGCGTCTGTCACCTTGGTATTGTTGATGAGGAGTATGACATCGCCCTGGCGTATGCCCGCTTTTTGCGCGGGCCCTTCCGTAACGGATTCGACGATCACGCCGTGATCTTCAAGCTCAAACTCCTCCTTCTGCTGCGGGGTCATGTCCTTGACGGTGATATTCAGGGCGTTCGACGTGACGCCACCGTCCTTGCCGCCGGCGGCAATCTTCAGCTTGTCGTCATCCGGCAATTCAGCGATGGTAACGTGCAGGGTTTTGGTCTTGCCGCGGCGGATGATCTCGACGGGCACGCGGCTGCCAATCTTGCTGCTTCCCACCATGGGAGGCAGATCGGAGGAGAAGCTGATTTCTTTCCCGTTATATTTCACGACGACGTCGCCGACTTCAAAACCGGCCATCAGCGCCGGGCTGTCAGGCAGGATTTTCGCGACCAGCGCGCCGTGCGGGCGTTCCATGCCGAATGATTCGGCCAGTTCCCGGGTCACGTCCTGTATCAGGATGCCGAGCCATCCGCGCGATACGTGTCCCTGCTGGCGCAGTTGTTCGTAAACATTGGTGACGACGTTTATCGGTACGGCGAACGACAGTCCCATGAAGCCGCCTGTCCTGCTGTAAATCTGGGAATTGACGCCGATGACTTCGCCGTCGAGGTTGAACAGCGGCCCGCCGGAGTTCCCGGGGTTGATGGCGACGTCGGTCTGGATGAAGGGCACGTAATTTTCATTGGGCAGGCTGCGACCCATCGCGCTGATGATGCCCGCGGTGACGGAGTGATCAAACCCGAAGGGCGAACCGATGGCCAGCACCCATTCGCCGACCCTGAGGTTGGAGGAATCTCCAAGCTTCACCGTCGGCAGGTCATCGCCGCTGATTTTCAGAACCGCGATATCGCTGCGTTCATCCGTTCCCACAAGCTCGGCCACGAATTCCCGCCGGTCATGCATGCGCACGATGATTTCATCCGCGTCCTTGACAACGTGATTGTTGGTTATGACGTAGCCGTCCTTGGAGAGAATGAAGCCGGACCCCAGTGATGTACGGTTTTCGAACGGTTCGATGCCCTCCGGTATTTCGCCGAAAAACTTGCGGAAGAATTCATAGAAGGGGCTGTCTTCGGGAATATCCGGCATGCTGAAACCGGGCACGCTCCCCCTGCGGGATGTCTTCAGGGTGGTACTGATATTGACGACGGCGTCGGCATAGGCCTCGACCAGTGGCGTGAAGTCCGGCAGCGCGGCCGGCTGTGCGCCGCGGGCCCAGAGAATCAGCATCAGGCAGGCAGTCGGTGCAAGGAAGCTGGACAATAAATTAGCGTGTTTCATGCGTCATCTGTAATTGAAGATGTATACCCCGGTCATGAGGCCGCCGGCCACCAGGCCAGGCCGCACGGAAGTGTATAGTGGCGCGTACCCGTCACCTGCCCCGGATAACCGAGCTCGCCATCTGCTGAACCGTCTGTTGTGGAACTTCTCCTACCGCTGTTACCTGATAACCGTTGGCCAGGGTGGCAAAGGCATTGATACCGCCCATACTGGAGGCGCCCTCCATGATATCAGGATTATTGCCGAGTTTTTCGACAAATACCGAGACCATTGCCAGCCCGTCCGAGTAGACCATATGTTCCACCGGCATGCTGCTTGATGCAATGGCCTGTTTTTCATAATCGCGCATGACGAAGCCGGCGGGCAGCCACGTGACCTTCCATTCGCCGTCGCCCGCCTGTTCATTCATTCGCGGAGAGGTGCCGGTGTACCAGGTATATCCCCTGCCGGATATTGCCGGCGCCAGAAGTTCATCTGGGATATGGTCTGCAACGTCCAGGCGGGTGAACAGAATCTGCTCCACCGGCCAGCCCGACGTGTTTTTCAGTTCGGACTTGAGCAGCAATTTTGTCTGCTCATCCAGCCATAACTGGTAACCGTAGCGATAGCCGTCTTTTGGCACGATATTCACCACGATCGTGGTACGCCCTGCGATCCGGTCCTGGCTGCCGACAGAAAAGGTGTAGTAGTCGGCAACTTTTTCAATCGGTTCGGGTAATTTTACGTTCAGGAGTTTTCGCGTCCGGCCCTTTTCAACCATGACGGACTGGTTATCCGGGAAATAACAGGTCACCGACGCCCCGTCGCGGATAACCTCCCGTGCGACACCGGTCAGGGAGACCATCCGTTCGCGTTCACCACCGGCATCGGCCCTGTGTATCAGCCGCATGGTGTCCATCCGGCGGCCGTAACGATAGACAAATATGCCGTCGTAATTCAGTTCGCGGCTCGCCCTGGACATCTCGTTTATCAGCTGCTGTGCCTGCGCCGAGGTATCCCCGGCGCCGGCGGTTGGCAGCACGCAGAGGCTGGCGGCGAGGAGGCCGGCCGGCAGTTTCCCGCAGACCACGGCGGCGTTACTCGTCAACCTCATGGGCCACGATGCTGACATAGGGCAGCATGCCCTGCAGGCCGGTATGACTGCGGTACTCGTTGTAATTCACCAGGTAGCGGTTTAATCGGTATTCGGCGTTCTCAGGAATCATGAACGGCGCCTGGGGCTGCTCGACACCCGGTTCGGTGGAACGGGCAGCGACCTGGCGGGGGATGAGTTCTTGCGGCTGGACGGCAACAGTGGCGGTTTGGATCGAGGTGGGGGTGCCGACCCCGGCCTGTCTCAGGCCGAGAATCGCCACGGCGGCGACCGAGGCGGCGATGGCAAAACCCATGGCAGGTTTCAGGAACCGGTTCAACGTTCGCCCTGGCGCCACGATGGCCGGTTCATCCCGGATGGCCGACATCACCCGGTCCGCGAGCGCCGCGTCTACGGACCTCGACAGGTGGCCACTCAGGCATTCCCGGATCAGGTGAAAACGCCACCAGGTTTGCCGGTATTCCGAAGGCCCGCCGGTCAGGAGCTGGATCACGCGGGACGCATCCCTCTCCAGCTCACCGTCCATCAGGGCGGAAATCTGTTCACATTCATGTTCATTCATAGGCATGTCACTCATTTATCCAATAACGGCCTGAGGTGTTTGTCAATTGCTTCCCGTGCCCGGAAGATACGGGACCGCACAGTCCCGATGGGGCAGTCCATGGCTGTGGCGATGTCTTCATAGCTCAACCCCTCGACTTCACGCAGGGTAATCGCCACCCGCAAATCCTCCGGCAACCCCTCGATGGCCTTGACCACCGTTTCCTGGATTTCATCCCGGAGCAGCATGTGTTCAGGCGTTGCCTGCTCCTTTAGAGCATTATCGCCGTTAATTTGTTCAATGTCGGCGATATCCTGGTCGGATTCTATGGGTCGGCGCGACTGTACCGCCAGAAAATTCTTGGCGGTATTCACCGCGATCCGGTACAGCCAGGTATAGAAGGCGCTGTCCCCCCTGAAATTGGGTACGGCCCGATAAGCCTTCAGGAAGGCGTCCTGGGAAACATCGAGGGCATCCTGGGGGTTCCGGACAAAACGTGAGACCAGATTGACGATGCGCTGCTGATATTTCAGCACCAGCAGATCGAAGGCGGCTTTATCACCTCGTTGGACGCGCTCAACCAGTTGCTGGTCTGTACTGTTATCGCCCATCCGGGCAGACCCCGTGTGTTATGATGTGTATGTACCGCAGGCATGTGCCCGGCACCCCCCTTTGTTGAGGCGGGAATTTATTTGTATGCCTTAATCAATAGCTTACGCTCGGATCCGGGTATCTTATCTTAAGTTAGATGGCCGACCAATACCAACACGACGTCCTCGTCATCGGCAGCGGCGCTTCCGGCCTCAGCCTGGCGCTGCAGCTCGCTGAATTTTGCGACGTCGCGGTGTTGTCCAAAGGCAGGCTCACGGAAGGGGCAACGTTTTATGCGCAGGGCGGCATCTCCGCGGTGCTCGACACCTGTGATTCGATCGAATCCCATGTCGAGGATACGCTGCACGCCGGCGCCGGGTTATGCAAACCCGACGTGGTGCGGTTCGTCGTATCGCATGGCCGAGAAAGCATCCAGTGGCTCATCGACCTTGGCGTCAATTTCACCCGGATCAGCACCGCGGACGGCCATTATGACTACCACCTGCACCAGGAAGGCGGGCACAGCCACCGCCGGATCGTGCACGCCGCGGATTCCACCGGGCGGGCGATCGAGACCACGCTGGAAAACAGGGTACGCGCCCATCCCCGCATTGAACTCTTCGAGCATCATACCGCCATCGATCTCATCTGCCGCGAAAAACTCGGGCAATCGCCCAACCGCTGCCTTGGCGCCTACGTGTATAACCAGGCGAACAACCGGGTGGACGTCTTCCATGCGCGGTTCGTGGTGCTGGCCACCGGCGGCGCCGGGAAGGTCTATCTGTATACCAGCAACCCGGATACCTGCACGGGTGACGGCATCGCCATGGCCTGGCGGGCCGGCTGCCGAATCGCCAACATGGAGTTCATCCAGTTTCATCCCACCTGCCTGTATCATCCCCGCGCCAAGTCATTCCTGATTTCGGAAGCCCTGCGGGGCGAGGGCGCCCGCCTGCTGCTGGCGGACGGGGAGCCTTTCATGCACCGGTTCGACACGCGCGGCGAGCTGGCGCCGCGGGACATCGTCGCCCGGGCCATCGATCACGAGATGAAGCGGCGCGGGGATGACTGCGTGTATCTCGATATCAGCCATAAACCCGCCGACTTCATCATCACCCATTTCCCTATGATCCATGCCCAATGCCTGAAATTCGGATTCGACCTGACCCGCGAGCCGGTGCCGGTGGTACCGGCCGCCCATTACACGTGCGGGGGCGTGGTGATCAACTGCCAGGGTCGCACCGACATTCCCGGCCTGTACGCGATCGGTGAAGTCTCCTGTTCCGGCCTGCACGGGGCAAACCGCATGGCCAGCAATTCACTGCTGGAATGCGTGGTATTCGCCCACGCCGCCTACAAGGACATCCGGGACTACCTGCAAAATACGGCCATGCCGGGGCGCCTGCCGCCCTGGGATGAAAGCCAGGTCACCGATTCCGACGAGGAAGTCGTGGTAGCGCATAACTGGGAGGAAATCCGGCGCTTCATGTGGGACTACGTCGGGATCGTGCGCACCACGAAACGACTGCAGCGCGCGTTGAACCGGGTTACCCTGCTGCAGACCGAGATCACCGACTACTACGGGAATTTCCGGGTCACGAACGATCTGATTGAATTGCGCAACCTCGTAACAGTGGCGGACCTCATCATCCGTTCCGCTCTGCTCAGGCGGGAGAGCCGGGGGCTGCATTATTCCCTTGATTTT